>JADLET010000019.1 GCA_020845975.1 Gammaproteobacteria bacterium
GCCTACGCCGTGCACACCGACATCGGCAACACCTGCGTGGCCGCCAAGATCGACCGCCGCCTGGCGCCGTTGTCCACCACCCTGTCGAGCGGGCAGACCGTCGAGATCATCACCTCGCCGGGCGGCGCGCGGCCCAATCCGGCCTGGCTCAATTTCGTGGCGACGGGCAAGGCGCGCGCCACGATCCGCAACTATCTCAAGAACCTCAAGCGTGAGGAGTCCATTGAGGTCGGGCGACGCCTGCTGGACCAGGCCCTGCTGAGGGGCTATTCCTGTTCCGTCGCCGATCTCGATACCGACAAGGTGCGCGTACTGCTGGCGGAGTTCAAGTCACCCGGGCTGGATCATCTGTTCGAGGAGATCGGTCTGGGCAACCGCCTGGCGCCGCTGGTGGTCAAGCGCCTGATGGAAGTGTTGACCGCGGAGAAGGCGCGCAGCCGCGTGCGACCCGCCGGCATCAAGAACGTGATCACGCGGTATATGCCGGCCTGGCTGGGCGGGACGCGCATGCCGACGCGGCCGCTGTCGATCAAGGGCACCGAAGGCATGGTGGTGACCTTTGCGAAGTGCTGTTATCCGATCCCGGGTGACGCCATCCAGGGCTTCGCCTCGGCTGGTCGCGGGGTAGTAATCCATGCCGAGTCGTGCAAGAACATCAAGGAGTTCCGCAACCAGCCGGAGAAGTGGATCGACGTGCAGTGGGAGCCCGGCATCGAAGGTGAGTTTCCGGTCGAGATCCGCGTGGAGGCGCTCAACCGCCGTGGTGTGCTCGCCACTGTCGCGGCGGCAATCGCCGGCATGGATGTCAACATCAACAACGTCTCGATCGACGAGCACGACGGCAAGCACAGCAGCATTGCGTTTAACATCGGGGTGCAGAACCGGGTGCATCTGGCGCGCGTGATGCGGCGCATCCGCACGGTGGACGGCGTGGTGAAGATCTATCGCAAGAAGGCCTGAGGCCGGTCCGCGTGGCCGGACTGGCGTCGACGATCAAACGAGGAGGGGAAATGGCGGTACGAGAGGCGATCCATACCGATGACGCGCCGGGCGCGATCGGTACCTATTCACAGGCGGTCAGGGTGGGCGACACGGTATATCTGTCAGGCCAGATACCGCTGGATCCCGCCACCATGAAAATGGTGGACGGCGGGTTCGAGGCGCAGGCGGTCAGGGTGCTCGAAAACCTGCGGGCGGTGGCCCGCGCCGCGGGCGGCAGCTTCACCGACATCGTCAAGCTCAACGTCTACCTCGCCGATCTCGCCAATTTTCCCCAGGTCAACGCAGTGATGGAACGCTACTTCGCGCCGCCCTATCCCGCGCGCGCCGCGGTTCAGGTGGCGGCGCTCCCGCGCGGGGCGGCGATCGAGATCGACGCCGTGATGCACCTGCAGGACTGATGCGCCACTTCTGTCTGATCCGCCGCCGGTGACGGTGCGCGCCGTGGTTTCCCGTGCAAGCGAACAGCCTGTAGGCCGTTCCCTGTCCTCTCCCGTCGGCCGCCTGAAGCGGGTTGGCGCCCATATGGAGGAACTGCTCGCGCGGCTTGAGATCCGCACCGTGCAGGATCTCCTGTTTCATCTCCCGATCCGTTACCAGGACCGCACCCGCGTATCGCCGATCGGGGCCTTGCAGGCCGGCGACGAAGCGGTAATCGAGGGCGAGGTGCTGCTGACCGAGGTCCGCTATGCTCGCCGCCGCATGCTGCTGTCGCGGCTCGGCGATGGCACCGGCGCCATCACGCTGCGCTTTTTTCATTTCAGCGCGCGTCAGCAGGAAGGCCTGACGCGCGGCACGCGCCTGCGCTGTTACGGCGAGGTCCGGGGCGGTCCCGGCAAGCTGGAGATGGCGCACCCGGAATACCGCCGTGCCGACGCCGTGTCCGAACGCGCGGACGAACCGGGCCTGACGCCGATCTATCCCGTCACAGCGGGTCTGCGCCAGTCCTCGCTGCGTGGTCTCATCGTCCAGGCGCTGGATTGTTCCGCCGTCGCGAGCGGCGACGGCGATCCACTGCGCGAGTTGCTGCCCGGGGAGGTGATCGCGCGCCACGAGCTGGGTGAGTTGCGCGCGGCCTTGTTATATCTGCACCGGCCGCCACCCGAGGCCGATCTTCAGGCGCTTCTCGACGGTTCGCATCCGATGCGCAGGCGCCTGGCATTCGAGGAATTGCTGGCGCACCAGCTCAGCCTGCGCATGCTGCGCGCAGGCATGCAGCATCATCGCGCGCCAGCTTTCGCCGTCCCGGGCGAATTGCGCGCGCGCTTTCTCGCCGCCCTGCCCTTCGCGCCGACCACGGCCCAGCGCCGCGTGATCGACGAGATCGAGGCGGACCTGCGCCGGCCGCACCCGATGCAGCGCCTGGTGCAGGGCGATGTCGGTTCCGGCAAGACGGTAGTCGCCGCCGCGGCCGTGCTGCAGGCCGTCGAGGCGGGCTGCCAGGCCGCCGTCATGGCCCCAACCGAACTGCTGGCCGAGCAGCATTACCGCAATATCGATTCCTGGCTGCGACCGCTTGGCATCGAGGTGATCCACCTCGCCGGAAAGTCCCGCGCCAGTGCGCGCAGCCTGGCGCTGGAGGCGGTGCGTTCCGGCCGGGCCGCGGTCGCGGTTGGGACCCATGCGCTGTTTCAACAGGATGTAGTCTTCGCCGCGCTCGGGCTGGTGGTGGTTGACGAGCAGCATCGCTTCGGCGTGCACCAGCGTCTCGCGCTGCGCGAGAAGGGCCGCGACGGCGGGCGCTATCCCCATCAACTGATCATGACGGCGACGCCGATTCCGCGCACCCTGATGATGACCGCCTATGCCGATCTCGATTGTTCGGTCATCGACGAGCTGCCGCCGGGCAGACAGCCGGTGACGACGGTGATCGTGCCGGAAACGCGTCGCGCGGAGGTGCTGGAGCGCGTGCGCGACGTGTGCCGGCGCGGCCAGCAGGCGTACTGGGTCTGCACGCTGATCGAGGAGTCGGAGGCCTTGCAGTGCCAGGCCGCGCAGGAGACCTCGGAGCTGCTGCGGGAGGTCCTGCCGGATCTCGCCGTCGGCCTGCTGCACGGTCGCATGAAGCCGGCGGAGAAGGAGGCGGTGATGGCTGCGTTCAAGGGCGGCGCCATTCAGCTGCTGGTCGCGACCACCGTCATCGAAGTCGGGGTGGACGTGCCCAACGCGGGCCTGATGATCATCGAGAACGCCGAGCGGCTTGGTCTGGCACAGTTGCATCAGTTGCGCGGTCGCGTTGGCCGCGGCAGCGAAAAAAGCGCGTGCGTGCTGATGTATCATAGCCCCTTGTCGGAGCGCGGCCGCCTGCGCCTGGCCGCGCTGCGCGATACCGGTGACGGTTTCGAGATCGCACGGCGTGACCTGGAGATGCGCGGCCCGGGCGAGATCCTCGGCGTCCGCCAGGCGGGACTCGCGCAGCTGCGCGCCGCCGATCTGGTGCGCGACCAGGAATTGATTCCCGCGGCGGGCCAGTGCGCCGCACTGCTGCTGGAGCGTTACCCGGAGCGGGTGGGTCCGCTCGTCCGGCGCTGGCTGGGCGACCGGCCGCGCTACGGCGCGGTATGATTCCGGCCGCACGGACGGGGCGACCTTGAGGGACTGAACAAACGGTGGAATACAACGGATTCAACTGCCGCGGCGGGCCGTGCTGGCGCCCGCTCGATGTTCGTCTGCGTCGCCGCGTGCCGGCGGAACATCTGCACTGGCTGATGGATGCCGCGTCGCTGACGCACCGACTGCGCCAGCTTTGCCCGCGCGGTTTCAAGGTGCGACTGCTCGCGCAGGGCTGGCAGCGACCCTTGCGCAACGAGCGCTGCGCGCTCGGTCTGTCGGATCATGAATTCGCCCTGGTGCGTGAGGTGCATCTGGCCTGTGGCGAGACCCCCTGGGTGTTTGCGCGCACAGTCATCCCGGCCGGCACGCTGCGCGGCGATCTGCGGCGCTTCGCCCGGCTGGGCGATCGCCCGCTGGGAGAGCTGCTGTTCTCCACGCGCGGCATGCGCCGCGGTGCGATCGAGGTCGCCGAGATCCGCCCGGGGCATGCGCTTCACCGTGAGCTGGCCGGCGGCCGCGGCGCGGCAGCGATCTGGGGCCGGCGTTCCATCTTCACGCTGGGCGGACATGCGCTGCTGGTGGGGGAGATCTTTTTGCCGTCGCTCACGAGGGCGCACGGATGAGCGCGCCGGTCTCGCCGGGCGCGCGCCTTTCCGCCTATGCCCGCCTGATGCGGCTGGACCGGCCGATCGGCAGCCTGCTGCTCCTGTGGCCGACACTGTGGGCGCTGTGGATCGCGGGCGCGGGGCGGCCGGATGCCGGTGTGTTGCTCGTGTTCGTGCTCGGCGTGCTGCTGATGCGCTCGGCCGGTTGCGTGATCAATGATTTCGCCGACCGCGACATCGATCCGCACGTGGCGCGCACCCGCGACCGGCCGCTGGCGCGCGGCCAGGTGGCTCCGCGCGAGGCGCTCGCGCTGTTTGTCGTGCTGTCTCTCGCCGCCTTCACACTGGTGCTGACCATGAACCTGCTCACTGTGCTGTTGTCGCTGGTCGGCGCGGCGCTCGCGGCCAGCTATCCGTTCATGAAACGCTACACCGATCTGCCGCAGGTCTATCTCGGACTCGCCTTCGGCTGGGCTGTGCCGATGGCCTTCGCCGCGCAGTCCGGCGCCTTGCCCGGGATCGGCTGGCTGCTGTATCTCGCCACCCTGTTGTGGACCGTGGCCTACGATACCGAGTACGCCATGGTCGATCGGGCGGATGACCTTCGCATCGGGGTGAGATCGACGGCGATCCTGTTCGGCGCTGCTGACCGTTTCGCCATTGGCGCCCTGCATGCGGCCTCCCTGCTGGTGCTGGCCGTAATCGGGCTGCGCCTGCAGTTGGGGGCGGCGTATTACGCGGGGCTGCTGGTTGCGGCGGCGCTCGCGCTCTATCAGCAGCATCTGATCAGCGCGCGCGAACCCGCGCGCTGCTTCCGCGCCTTCCTCAACAACCACTGGTTTGGCGCGGCCGTGTTCGCCGGGCTGGCCGCGCACTACCTCAACTGAACCTTGCAGGCAGTCAGCGCGATTGCCATTGGCGGGACAATCGGGTCAAATAAGGGCATTTTCCGGCTCTGCGCGGCCGGCCCGGGCGGCGCGCGACGAAAGACAGGGTGACACCATGATGCAGCACGACCGGGTGACCGGCGGCCTGGGCAGCGGCGAGGCGCCAGCGCGCCTGTACGAACTGAACGAGACCGAGGTGCGCCAGATCAGGCAGCTGGGCGCCGCGGTGATCGCGACCGAGGCGACGGCCGTGCAGGCGCTCACCGCGCGCGTCGGCGACGGTTTCGTCATGGCCTGCCGCTACCTGCTGGCATGCACGGGCCGCATCGTCGTGCTCGGCATGGGCAAATCCGGCCACATCGGCGGCAAGATCGCTGCCACGCTGGCCAGTACCGGTAGCCCCGCGTTTTTTGTGCATCCTGGCGAGGCCAGTCACGGCGACCTCGGCATGATCACAACGCGCGATGTGGTGCTCGCCATTTCCAATTCGGGTGAGACCGAGGAACTGCTCACCATCCTGCCGCTGATCAAGCGGCTCGGCGTGCCGCTGGTCACACTGACCGGCCGGACCGAATCGACGCTGGCGCGCGCCGCCGACGTCAATCTCGATGTCAGCGTCGCCGAGGAGGCCTGTCCCCTCGGGCTTGCGCCGACCTCGAGCACCACGGCGACGCTGGTCATGGGTGACGCGCTCGCCGTCTCCCTGCTCGAGGTGCGCGGTTTTACCGCGGAAGACTTCGCGCGCTCCCATCCCGGCGGCCGGCTGGGCCGGCGTCTGCTGCTGCTGATTCGCGACATCATGCACACGGGGGATGCCATACCCGCTGTTGAAGAAGGCGTGCTGCTGAGCCAGGCGCTGGTCGAGATGACGCGCAAGGGGCTGGGCATGACGGCCGTGATCGGCGCGGACGGCCTGCTGGCGGGAATCTTCACCGACGGCGACCTGCGTCGCGTGCTCGACCGGCGGCTCGACGTGCACGTGACGCCGATCGCCGCCGTGATGACGCGCAAGTGCAAGACCGCCACCCCCGGCATGCTGGCGGCCGAGGCGCTGGAAATGATGGAGAAACACCGCGTCAACGCCCTGCTGGTCGTGGACGGCGAACGGCGCCTGCTTGGCGCCCTCAACATGCACGACCTGCTGCGCGCAGGCGTGGTCTGAGGATTTGCATATGGGTGAGCTGCAGCAGCTGAGACAGGATGTAAAAGACAAGGCCAGGAGTATTCGTCTGGTCATCTTTGACGTCGACGGTGTGCTTACCGATGGCGGTCTGGTCATCGATACGGAAGGGCGTGAGCACAAGGTGTTCCATTCGCGTGACGGCCATGGCATGAAGATGCTGCAGCAGTCCGGCGTCGAAATCGGGATCATCTCCGGGCGTGATTCCCCCGCGGTCACGCACCGCATGGCCGGGCTCGGTATCCGACATGTCTATCAGGGGCAGCAGGACAAGCTGCCCGCCTTTCGCGACCTGATCGGCCGTCTCGGCCTGGTGCCCGCGCAGGTGGCCTATGTTGGTGACGACGTGGTCGATCTCCCGCTGTTGCGCCGTGTCGGCCTTGGTGTCGCGGTGCAGGACGCCCATGAGCTGGTGCGGCGTCACGCGCACTGGGTGACGGCGTGCCGCGGCGGCTGTGGCGCGGCACGCGACGTGTGCGAGCTGATCATGGAAGCCCAGGGCACACTCGCGCCGCGCATGGAGGACTATCTGGCGCTCGACTGAGCCCGGATCGGGAGCATGCGCCAGTCCGTTGATAAGCGTCTGCTGACGGTCATGCTGCTGGCCGCCGCCGCGGCGGCCAGCTGGTGGTGGTCACGGCAGCAGGTGACGGCGGAGCACGCGCCGGAAACTGCGCGGGCCGACCGGCCGGATTATTATCTCATCGGATTCGAACTTACCGAGATGGATGCCGCGGGCGCGGTGGTGCGCAGGCTCGACGCCGATGATCTGTATCATTATCCGGACAGCGCCACCTCGACGCTGACGCGGCCGCACTTGATCATGTATGAAGACGGTCGCGCGGCCTGGAATATCGCCGCGTTGCGCGGCACCGCCTCGGAACGGGAGCGCCTGATCAATCTGCAGGGCGATGTCCGCGTGAACTACAGCGGAGTCGGTCCCGGGGAGGATGTGAGAATGTATACGAACGAACTGGATGTATGGCCGGACAGCAAACTGGCGGAGACACGCGCGGCGGTGCGCATCGAGGAGCGCTTCGGGGTCACGCGCGGAATCGGCCTGAGCGCGGATCTCGAGCGACGACGCGCCGAGCTGCATGCGGAGGTTAAGGGTGAATATGCGCCGTAGGCCTCATGTCCTGTTGCTGGTGGGCCTCGCCTTGCTGGGGTCGCCGCCGTGTCTCGCGTTGTCGAGCGATCGTGAACAGCCCATCCACATCGAGGCGGACCGCTTCGAGGCAGACGACATCAGGCATGTCAGCATCTATCGTGGCAACGTGCGCTACAGCCAGGGCACCACGCGCCTCGAGGCGGATACGGTGGTGATCCATTACGATGCGGAACGGAACTTCCAGCGCCTGCAGGCGGAAGGACAGCCGGCGCGATTCCGGCAGCGCCTCGACGGCAAGGCCGAGGACATGCATGGCGAGGCGCTGCGCATCGAATATACCGTTGAGCCGGAGCGCCTGGTGCTGAAGCAGCAGGCGCATATCTGGAATCAGGGCGACGAGTTCGCGGGCGAGCTCATTACCTATGATATCGCCGTGGATCGCATCGTCGCGCGACGCGGCGACGCGGATGAAGGCCGTGTGCAAGTGGTGATCCAGCCGCGCCAGACACCTGCGGCGGGAGCGGATTCCGCGCCTCCGGCCGGGGCGGACGGGCGCTGACAGGCCGCGCACATGGATATCCTGAGCGTCAGGCAGGTCTCCAAGCGGTATCGCGCACGCAGCGTCGTCAACGGCGTGGCGATGGACATCAAGAGTGGCGAGGTGGTCGGCCTGCTCGGCCCTAACGGTGCGGGCAAGACCACTTGCTTCTACATGATCGTCGGGCTGATCCCGTGCGACACGGGATCGATCAGCCTGAACGAGACCGACATCACTGCATTTCCGATGCACGCACGCGCCCGGCTCGGCATCGGCTATCTGCCGCAGGAGCCTTCCGTGTTTCGCAAGCTCAGCGTGGCAGACAACGTGCGCGCGATCCTGCAGACGCGGCGCGATCTCGACCGCGCGGGGCA
>JADLET010000020.1 GCA_020845975.1 Gammaproteobacteria bacterium
CGCCGCCATCCGGAGATTGAGTTTGTCGAGGTACCTTATGAGGATGAAAAGCGGGAGGGCAAAACCTTGCCTGCGCTGTTCATGAAGGCGCCCGGTGTGTCGCTGCGCGCGCCGACCGTGGTGATTTTCAACGGCATGGATAACTGCAAGGAAATGAGCGTGGTTTTCGCCGGCATCGAATTCGCGAAGCGCGGCATGCACACGCTGGCGATCGACGGGCCGGGGCAGGGCGAGACCTTGCGTTTTCGCGGCATTCCCAGCCGTCATGATTACGAAGTGCCGGGCACGGCGGCGTACGATCATGTCGCGCAACGCGCCGATGTCGATGCGGCACGGGTGGTGATCATGGGCTACAGCTTCGGCGGGTATTACTCGGCGCGCATCGCGGCCTTCGAGCAGCGTTATGCCGCCGGCGTGGCGATGACCGCGCTGCACTGGGATCTGGCGGCGTGGCAGATCCGCATCAGGGACAAGGCGCGGGCTGAAGGCAACAAGGTTGCGCAGTCGAATTTCCAGTTCCAGTGGGTGGTGGGCGCGGCGGATGCCGATGCCGGCATCGAAATCGCAAGGCAGTTCACGCTGAAAGATGTGGCGCGGCGGATCACCATGCCCTTCCTCGTCACCCACGGCGCCAACGATCGCGTGGTGCCGGTGGAAAATGCACAAAAACTTCATGACGCCATCGGTTCAAAACGCAAGACCCTGCGCGTGTTCACCGCTGAAGACGGCGGCGCCGAGCATGCCCATGTCGACAACCGGCAGGTGGGCATTGATTTTGTCGCGGACTGGATCGCGGCCAATCTGCCGGCCTGACCGGGTTGAGCGCGGACGATTGAGTCGGGGTTGGGCAGGGGGCGGGTTATCCCCCGGTTACGTTAGAGTGCGTAACAAAATGACTGAAAGTTGCAGTCAAGTTCACCCTCACCCTCGGTCCCTCTCCCGAAGGGAGAGGGATGAAAGCCCTTCTCCCTCTGGGAGAAGGGTGGGGATGAGGGAAGATTTTTCATTTTGTTGCGCGCTCTTATTGAGAGCCGTATAAATAACTGTCAACGCCATGATGGGTAAAGACGTTAATCTGCTTGTGTTCATTTCGAGGTGCGACGATGAAGCACAAGCGGGATTTCAAGGCATTGGAGAAACGCCGACTCAAGGGCGCAAAACTCTTGGCGAGCGGTATGTCGAAGTCGGCGGTTGCTCGGGAGCTGGGCGTTGCACGACAAACGGTGGCGACCTGGGAGCAGCGGCTGGCCGAAGGTGGCAAGGAATCACTCAAGCGCGGCGAACTTGGCCGGCCACGCCAACTCGACGCCGAGCAGGAGCGAGAACTGGGCAAGATCCTCATGGCAGGAGCCTTGGCGGCCGGGTATCCGACCGAACTCTGGACGCTGCCACGGATCGGCAAAGTCATCACCCGGCAGTGTGGCGTGGAATACAGCACCGGCCATTTGTGGCACCTGCTGCGCCGGCTGGGTTTCTCTTGCCAGAAGCCCGAGAAGCGCGCCATCCAGCGCAACGAGCCGGAGATTGTTCGATGGAAGCGGCACGGCTGGCCTGCGCTCAAAAAAAAGCCCAGAGAGAAGACCGCACCCTCGTCTTCATCGACGAATCCGGATTGAGCGAACGGCCCAGCGTTGCCCGCACCTGGAGCCTGCGCGGCCAGACACCGGTGCTTCAGCACAGCTTTACCTGGAAGCAACTCTCGGCCATTGCCGGTCTGTCCTTCTCGCAGTTCTACTTTCGGTTCTTCCCCGGTGCCATTCGTTCCGGGCAAATCATCGAGTTTCTGGGTGCCCTCAAACGGCAGATCAAAAAGCCGCTCATGATCATCTGGGATGGCGCTGCGATTCACCGCAGCCGCAAGGTCGGCGCCTGGCTGGAAGAATTGAATGGACATATTGCGGTGGCGCGCCTGCCGGCCTACGCCCCCGAACTCAATCCGGTTGAAGCGATCTGGGCTTATCTGAAGAAGCATGAGATTGCCAATCTGTGTCTGGACACTATCGGCGAAGTCGGCCAGTTCGCCCGCAATCGGCTCAAGTCCATGCAGCGCAGACCGACGCTGATCACCGCGTTCTGGAAACAAGCCGAGCTGGCGTTCTGATGTCATCTACTTATACGAGGCTCAATAATCGGCAGAAACACCAACATCGCGGACAACTTTCGAGTACCGCTTCGTTTCCGCCCTGATGAACACCGCGAACTGCTCTGGCGTGTTTCCCACCGGCTCGGCGCCTTGACTCGCGAGATTATCGCGAACCTCCATGGAATTAAGGATGCGCATGGTCTCACCACTGATTTTTTTCAATACCGCGGACGGCAGGTTCTTCGGTCCGACAAGTCCGTACCAAGCCTGGGACTCATAACCCGGAAGCCCGGTTTCCGCCACGGTAGGCAGGTCAGGCAGGGCTGCATTTCGTTTGGGGGTCGTTACTGCCAGCGCCCGCAACCTACCGCCTTTCACGTGTGGGGTCATCGACAGGATGGTATTGACCATGATGTCAATGTTTCCCGACAGCAGATCCAGTATCGCAGGGCCACCTCCCTTGTATGGAACATGCACCAATTCAATCTTCGCCATATGGGCAAACAGTGCCGTAGCCAGATGTTGCGAGGAGCCTATTCCGGCCGACGCATAAGTAGGGTGCTTCTTTCCGACTCTCGAGAGTGCGATCAAATCCTTCACGGTGGAGGCGGGCAGGGCCGGATGCACGGTCATCAGCAGCGGCACCAACGCAGCGAGGCTGATCGGCGTGAAATCCTTGTCCGTGTCATAAGGCAGAGTTTTATGCAGCAACGGATTGATCGCGTGCCCTATGGCCACGAACATGAGGGTATGTCCATCCGGATTCGCTTTCGCCGTCAACTCTCCGGCGATGATGCCGTTGGCGCCGGGACGATTATCCGCGACGACCTGCTGCCCCCAGCTTTGTGTCATTTTCTGACCGACCAGGCGCGCCAGCATATCCGTCGCTCCGCCCGGTACAAAC
>JADLET010000021.1 GCA_020845975.1 Gammaproteobacteria bacterium
CGCTGTGCTTCATCCGGACTACAGGTGGTCGCTGAGCGAGTCTCGCGGTGCATCATGTGCCGTCCAGCCCGCATCAAAGTAGCCCGGATGGAGGCGCAGCGCGCCGGGAATCCGGGGAACATGTGGCGTGTCGCTCCCGGATTCCGCCGCGCTTCATCCGGGCTACAGGTGGTCATCCCAATGGCATCTCGCTCAGCGGATCACGCCGCGCGTCGAGGCCTCGATGAAGGCGACCAGCGCGCCGGCCTCCGGGGTAGTCTGGGCAAGCGCGCGGATCTCGCCGACCGCCTGCTCGAGCGTGAGCCTGGACTTGTACAACAGCTTGTAGGCACGGCGCAGGTCGGAGATGGTCTCGGCGCTGAAGCCGCGGCGCTTGAGCCCTTCCACGTTGAGGCCATACGGCTTCGCCATGTGGCCGGACACCAGCACGTAGGGCGGCACATCCTTGGAGATGACGCTGCCCATGGCGGTGAAACAATGCGCGCCGATTGCGCAGAACTGGTGCACCAGCGTGTAGCCACCCAGGATGGCGTAGTCATCCACCACGACGTGGCCGGCGAGCGCGGCATTGTTGGAGAAGATGGTGTGACTGCCGACGATGCAGTCATGCGCAATGTGGCAGCCGATCATGATCCAGTTGTGATCGCCGATGCGGGTGATGCCGCCGCCCTGCACCGTGCCGCGATGCACGGTGACGTATTCGCGGAACAGGTTGTCGTCACCTATCTCAAGGCGGGTCGGCTCACCGGCGTATTTCTTGTCCTGGGGGGCCTCGCCGATGGACGCGAACTGGTAGATGCGGTTATTGCGGCCGATTCGCGTCGGCCCTTTCACTACGGCGTGCGGACCGATGGTTGTGCCGGCGCCGATCTCCACATCCGGACCGATGATGGCGAACGGACCGACGCTGACGTCGGGCGCGAGCCGCGCGGCGGGATCGACGATGGCGCGCGGGTCGATCAAGCCGTGACTTCCTTGGAGGCGCACATGATGTCGGCGCTGGCGGCCAGGTCGCCGTCCACGCGCGCCTCGGCGCTGAAGAACCAGATGTTGCGCATGTTGCGCACAAACTTCACTTCGATCCGGACCTGATCACCCGGCTCGACCGGCCGCTTGAAGCGCGCCTTGTCGATGCCGACCAGCAGATAAAGCGAACCGTCCTCGGGCTGCGAATTGGTGGTGCGGAAGGCGAGTACGCCGGTCGCCTGCGCCATCGCCTCCAGCAGCAGCACGCCGGGCATGACCGGCTGCACCGGGAAATGCCCGGTGAAGAACGGCTCGTTGAACGTCACGTTCTTGATGGCGATCAGGTAGTCACCCACTTTGTAGTCGATGACACGGTCGATCAGCAGGAACGGGTAGCGATGGGGCAGATGCTTGAGGATTTCGTGAATATCCATGCCCGAGACTTCGGTTCCGGCCTTTTCTTTATTGTTCATCTGGTGTCCGCTGTGGTTCGTCTTCATCCATTTTGGCCATGACAAGCCTTTCCAGCTCGCTCAGCCGTTTCGCCATATCGTCCAGCTGCTTCATGCGCACGTGGTTCTTGCGCCAGGCCGCGGTCGCCTCCAGCGGAGTTCCGGAGGAATAGCTCCCACTCGCGGTAATCGAATGGGTCACCAGCGTGCGCGCGGTGATCTGCACATCATCGGCGATCTCGAGATGCCCGAGGATGCCCACCCCGCCGCCGATCGCGCAGCGCCGACCGATGCGCGTGCTGCCGGCGATGCCGGTGCAGCCGGCGATCGCGGTATGCGCCCCGATGCGCACATTGTGGGCGACCTGGATCTGATTATCCAGCTTCACGCCCTCCTCGATCACGGTATCCTCCAGGGCCCCGCGGTCGATGGTGGTATTGGCGCCGACCTCGACATCGTCGCCGATAATCACGCAGCCAAGCTGGGGGATCTTGATCCAGCCTTCGCGGTCGCGCGCGAATCCGAACCCGTCCGCGCCGATCACCACCCCGGGGTGGATCAGCGCCCGTTCGCCGATGCGGCTGCCGTGGCACACCGTGACGTTGGCAACGAGGGTACTCCCCGCGCCGATTTCCACTCCGTCCTCCACCACGCAACCCGGCCCGATGCGCACGTCGCGCCCCACGCGTACCTGCGCGCCGATCACCGCGTTGGCGCCGATGCTGACCCCTTCCTTGAGCACGCTCGAGGCCTCCACGCAGGCACTGCGATGCACACCCGGCACCAGCCTCCGCGACGGATACAGCAACTGGGCTACCCTGGCGTACACCGAGTAGGGATTGTCCGTAACCAGGGCGTGGGTGGGACAGTCGCCAACGAATCGGGGCGCCAGGATGACAGCCGAGGCATTCGTGCCGGCCAGCAGTCCGCGGTAATGGGGATTCGCCAGGAACGTGATCTCGCCGGGACCCGCCTGCTCAAGCGTTGCGACCGCGTGAATCATGCAGGCGCCGTCCCCGTGTACCTCGCCGCCGAAACGCTCCGCCAGATCTCCCAGGCTGAATTCCACCCGCCGTCTGCCCGTTGCGTCCGGTTACTTGCCTTTGGATCCCGCGGCGGCGCCCTGATAGCGCTTCTTCAGGCCGTCGAGCACCTGATCGGTGATGTCCAGCCCTGAATTGGCATAGGCGATACCATCGAAAAAGATCAGGTCAAACTTCTGCGCGCTGCCGATCTCCTCGATGGTGTGCTTGATGAGTCCCTGCAGATTGCCGATGGCGTCATTGCGGCGAATGTTGACATCCTCGCGGAATTCATCCTGCATACGACGCAACTCGCGCTTTCGCGACAGGATATCGAGCGTCTGCTTCTTGCGCTCGTCCTCGCTCATCACGGCGCCATCGCGCTGCAGCGCTTCCTCCAGCCGCTTGACCTTGTCCTGCGCGAGCGCGATCTCTTCCTCACGCGAGGCGAATTCGTCTTTCAGGCGGTTGGTGGCGTCCTTCGCCTGCGGCGCCTCGTCGAGCAGGCGCGCGGCGTCCACGTAGCCCAGCCTCATCTCGGCGGCGGCGGGCAAGATGCCGGCCGTCAGGGTGAAAATCAGGGTGACGACAATCGATGCAATGTTCTTCAATGCCCTGCTCCAAATTATTAGGTGTCAGAAGAAAAACGACCCGAGCGTGAACTGGAATCTTTCCGTATCGTCCTCCGGCTGGTCATTCATGGGCCAGGCCAGACTGAAGGTCATCGGCGCGATCGGGGTGAACCACAGGACGGACACACCCACCGACTGACGCAGTTCGCTTGTGTCGAAATCGTTCGCGTCGGCAAAGACATTACCAATATCAAAGAATGTGCTTATACGCAATGATTTGTTGTCCGCCGCGAACGGGACCGGGAAGATGAATTCCACATTGCCCACGGTCTTGAAGGCGCCGCCGCGGGAATCGCCATCCTCCTGCGGTCCGAGCGAATTGGAGGCGTAGCCACGCACGGACTCGGGGCCGCCTGCATAGAAGTTTTCGAAGAACGGCAGCCCGGTGGTGTTCGCGTAGCTGTCGCCATAGCCGATGTCGCCCTTTAGCAACAGGGTGTATTCCTCGTACAGGGGCAGATACTGAAGTGCACGGTAACGCAGCTTGTAGTACTCCAGGCCGCTGCCCGGCAGGGCGAGCTCGGCGCTGATGCTGTGCAGCCTGCCGCGGCTGGCGAGAATGGCGCGATTGCGGGTGTCGTGGGTAAAGCCGCCGGTCAGTTTGTAGATGTCGAACTTGTCGGAATTGTCGGTAATGAAATCCAGGATCGACTGCGGTGTGTTGTCTGTGGTGTCGATGCTGGTATTTTCGTAGCCGAGCGACAGGTTGGCGGTGTTGAACTCGCTCAGCGGGAAACCGTAGTCGACACTGACCCCGCGGACGTCGGTTGTATAGTCCACCACGACAGATGTCTGGCCCGGATCAGTCTCCCGGCTGAAGATGCTGAATCAGCGGCTGATGCCATCCAGTGTGTAATAGGGATTGGTATAGGAAAAGCTGTAGGTGCGATTGACGGAACTGTTATTCACCGTGGCGCTGACGCGCTTGCCGGTCCCGAGCACATTGTTCTGGCTGATGCTCGCATTGACCAGGAAGCCCTGCGACCCCGAGTAGCCGATACCCGCGGTCAGCGAACCCGACGGCCGTTCCTTGACCGAGAAATTGACATCGACCTGGTCGGCGATGCCGGGCACGGCCGGCGTTTCCACCGAGGCCTCTTCGAAATAGCCGAGACGGTCCAGACGCGTGCGCGACAGGTTGACCTTGTCGGTGGAGATCCAGCCGCCCTCCATCTGACGCACCTCGCGCCGGATGACGTCGTCCTGGGTCTTGAGGTTGCCCGCGACATTGACCCGGCGCACATAGATGCGCCGGCCGGGATCGACGAAGAATACCAGCTCGACCTCGCGCTTCTCCTTGTCCACCCTGGGGGATGGATTGATATTGGAGAAGGCGTAACCCTCTTTGCCCAGCCGCTCGCTGATGGCGGCGGAGCTCTGGGTGGCTGATTTGCGCGAGAATACATCGCCGGCGTCGATGACGATGAGCTTGCGCAGCTCTTCCTCCGGGACAATCAGATCGCCCGCCAGCGCAACGCCGGAGACGGTGTACTTGTCGCCTTCGGTGACGTTGATCGTGATGAAGACGTCGCTCTTGTCCGGGGAAACGGAGACATCGGTGGAATCGATGGAAAAATTGATGTAACCGTTGTCCAGATAATGCGAGCGCAGCGCTTCGAGGTCTCCGGACAGCTTACGACTGGAATACTGGTCGCTGTCGGAAAAGAACGAGAACATGGTCTGCGGGCCAAGCTCGAATGCCGCCAGCAGCTCTTCGTCGCTGAACGCGTGGTTTCCGATGATGTTGATGCGGCGCAGGCGCGCCACGCTGCCCTCGTCGATGTCGATGACGATATCGACCCGGTTGTCGCTGAGTTCAGTAACAGTGCTCTGCACCTTGACGCTGTACTTGCCCTGGCTGAAATACTGTCGTTCGAGCTCGAGCGTCATCTTCTCCAGCGAGGAACGGTCGAAAATGCCGCCCTCGGACAGGCCGATCGACTTCAGCGCGTCCTTCAACTGTTCGGTGGTAATGTCCTTGTTGCCGTCGATCTTGACGGTGGCGATGGCCGGCCGCTCTTCCACCTGCACGATCAGCGCGCCCTCATCCTGACTCAGGCGTATGTCGCTGAAGAATCCGGTCTTGAACAAGGCGCGGAGGGTGCCGGCGCTGCGCGAGGCGTCGAAGGTCTCGCCCACATTCACAGGCAGGTAGTTCAGCACGGTGCCAAGCGAGATGCGCTGCAGACCTTCCACCCGGATATCCCTGACGACGAAGGCGTCGAACGACCAGGCGGACCACGATGCCGCCAGGCAGAAAATCAGGGCAATCAGTCTGTAGTGCACGCGGGAGATCATCCAATGATTCCGGGAGGGAAGCCTTAGCCGAAGAGCTGAACGATATCGTTGTAGAACGCGAGGATCATGACTCCGAGCAAAAACGCGATGCCGATGCGCTGACCGAAGGCCTGCGCCTGATCCGACACCGGACTTCCTTTCACCATTTCGATGAGATAGTACAGCAGATGGCCGCCGTCCAACACCGGGATGGGCAAAAGATTGAGCAGCCCGAGACTGATGCTGATAAGGGCGAGGAAGCCGATGAACTGGATCATGCCGGCGTCGGCGGAGGCCCCGGCATACTGGGCGATGCGGATCGGACCGCCGAGGTTGGAGGCGGCCACCTCGCCGCGCACCATGTTGACCAGCATCTTCGCCGTCAGCCAGGTCATGTCCCAGGTGCGCTGGGCCGCGACCAGCAGCGCCGTCGGCGCGGCGTAGCGTTCCCTGGCGCGCAGTTCGTCGTCGATGTCGGGGGAGAGCCGCACCGCCGCGCCGATGCGGCCGATATCGCCCTGCTCCGACGTCACGCGCTGCGGCCGCAGCTTGATGGCGATCATTCTGCCATCGCGCTCAATACTGGCCTCGAGCTCCTGTTCAGGATGCGCGCGCACGTAGTCGACCCATTCTTCCCATTGCGCGATCGACCGGCCGTCCACCGCCACGACGCGGTCACCCACACGCAGCCCGGCCTGTTCCGCCGCGCCGCCCGGCTCCAGGGTGCCGATCACCGCCTCCAGGGTGGGCCGGTACATCCCGAGTCCGATCGCCTGCAGCAGATTGGACCGGTCGATGCCGGCGGGCAGGCGGTCGAAGTCCAGCTCGCGCCGGCGTTCCACCTGGTCCGCATCGACCACGGTCACCGTGACATGCTTGCCGTCCAGGCTGCGGTCGAGCAATTCGAGGAACACCATGTTCCAGGTCGCCGTATCCCGCGCGTCGATGCGGGTGATACGGTCGCCCGGCTGGAAGCCGGCCTCCGCCGCAAGCGAGTCCTGGTTCACCGCGCCGATCAGCGGCTTTATTCCGTCGACGCCGACCATGAAGATCACCCAGTAGGCAAGTATCGCGAACAGGAAATTGAAGATCGGACCGGCAGCGACAATGGCGAAGCGGCTCCCCAGCGGCTTGCGGTTGAAGGCGCGCGGCAGTTCCGCCTCCGGCACCGGCGCCTCGCGCTCATCGAGCATCTGCACATATCCGCCCAGCGGCAGCGCGGCGATGACGTACTCAGTCTCGTCGTTGCGGCGGCGCCAGATCCACAAGGGCATGCCGAAGCCGACCGAGAAGCGCAGCACCTTGACGCCGAGCCGGCGCGCGACGATGAAATGACCGAACTCGTGCACCGTCACCAGGATTCCGATGGCCACGATGAAGGAAAGGACTGAAGTCAGCACGCCGATCACGGCATCACCCCCAGGGCGGAATCCTGTATCCATTTCCCGGCGCAGGCGCGCGCCTCACGGTCGGCCTCCAGGACCATGTCCAGCGTCGTCGCCGCGCGCGCCGGCAAGGCGGTCAGCGCGGCCTCGACCACGGCCGGGATGTCAGTAAAGAGCAGCCGGTGCTCGAGGAAGGCGTGGACCGCCACCTCATTGGCCGCGTTCATGACGGCCGGCGCGGTGCCGCCCGCCCGCACCGCCTCGAACGCGATGCGCAGACAGGGGAACCGCTCGAGGTCCGGCGCTTCGAAATCGAGCCGCGCCACATCGAACAGGTTGAGGCGCTCGGCCCCGGACTCCATGCGTTCCGGCCAGGCGAGCGCGTGGGCGATCGGGATGCGCATGTCGGGGCTCGCGAGCTGGGCCAGCATGGAACCGTCGAGGTATTCGACCAGGGAATGAATCACGCTCTGCGGGTGTACGACAACATCGATCATGTCGGGATCCGCATCAAACAGCCACTTCGCTTCAATGACTTCCAGCCCCTTGTTCATCATGGTCGCGGAATCGACCGATATCTTGCGCCCCATCACCCAGTTGGGATGCGCGCAGGCCTGTTCCGGCTTCACATCGCGCAGCAGGCGCGGCCGCTGGCGGAACGGCCCGCCTGAAGAGGTCAGCAGGATGCGCCGCACCCCCACCCTGGACAGCCCGCGGGAATATTCCGCCGGCAGGCACTGGAACACCGCGTTGTGCTCGCTGTCGATCGGCAGCAGCACGGCGCCATTCGCGCGCACCTCTTCCATGAACAGGGGGCCCGCCATGACCAGGGCCTCCTTGTTCGCCAGCAGAATACGCTTGCCGGCGCGCACCGCGGTGAGCGTCGGCACCAGACCCGCCGCCCCGACGATGGCCGCCATGACGCAGTCCGCCTCGGGCAGGCCCGCGGCGAGACACAGGCCTTCGACGCCGGACGCCACGCGCGTAACACACCCTGCTTCGACCAGCTTGCGCTCCAGACGTTCCGCCGCCGCGGCGTCCGCCATCACGGCGAGATCGGGGCCGTGGAGCAGGCATTGTTCGAACAGCCGGTCGACATCGGAATTCGCGGTCAACGCAACCACCCGGTAACGGTCCGGACGGCGCGCCAGGACGTCCAGGGTATTGACCCCGATCGAACCGGTGGCGCCAAGGATGGTCACTCCGATCATGCCACCACCCCCTGCCAGATCAGGCCCAGCGCGAACACCGGCGCGGCCGCGGTCACGCTGTCGATGCGGTCGAGCATGCCGCCGTGGCCCGGCAACAGGCGTCCACTGTCCTTCACCCCCGCCAGACGTTTGATCATGCTCTCGAACAGGTCGCCGATGATGGAAAACAATACCGTAACGATACCCAGCAGTGTCAGCGTCACCAGTGCGCGCCAGTCGAGACCGAACCACAGGCCGCTGCCGAGCGCCATGAGCATGGCCACGGCGAGTCCGCCGTATACCCCCTCCCAGCTCTTGCCCGGGCTGACCTCAGGCGCGAGCTTGGTACGTCCCCACAGGCGCCCGGCGGCATAGGCGCCGCTGTCCGCGCCCCACACCAGGAGCATCAGCAGCAGCACGAGATGGCCGCCCGCGAATGCGTTGCCGTGGAGAATGACGAGACCGAGCCATGCCGGCGCCAGCACAACGACACCGAGCATACCGAAAAGCCCCCGGGGAGGAAAATTCCGTGCGGGGTCCGGCTGCAGGGAACGCGGAAAACCATGCGGGTCGTGGTTGTAGCGCCGGATCCAGACCATGGCGACGCACCACCACACCACGGCGCCCGTCAGCACGGACTGGCGCAGCCAGGGAATACTGACGGACCATGCCGCGCCGCCGAGGACCGCGCCCACGATGACGAGATAGGCGAGGCGTTCACCGCGCCCGGTCAGCCCGATCAGTCCCGCCCATTCCCATGCCCCGACGAGAACCATGAGCGCGAGACACAGGGCGAAATACTTTGTCGGCAGCGCGAGCACGCACCAGACGAAAAGAGGCAGCAGTACCGCGATTGTAAGCAGGCGCTGCTTAAGCACCCTTGGCCTGCTCTACCTGGTCACCAGTGCGTCCAAAGCGGCGCTGGCGCGAGGAAAACGAGGCCAGTGCGTCATCGAAGGCCCGCGCGTCGAAATCGGGCCACAGGATCGCGGTGAAATACAATTCGGTATAGGAGAGATGCCACAGCAGGAAATTGCTGATGCGCTGCTCGCCTCCGGTGCGGATGAACAGGTCCGGCTCCGGCAGCCCGTGCAGGCACAGGCGCGTCTCCATCATGGCGGCGTCGATGTCATCAGCGCGGATTTCCCCGGCCTCGACACGCCGCGCCAGTTGCTGCGCCGCCTGGGTCACATCCCAGCGGCCGCCGTAGTTGAGCGCGATGACCAGGGTCAGCCCCGTGTTGTCCGCGGTCAGACGCTCGGCCGAACTCATCATTTCAATCAGCTTGGCATTGAATGCGGAGCGCTCGCCGATGAACCGCAGTCGAATGCCGTTCTTGTGCAGCTTCTCCACCTCGCGTTGCAGCGAGGTCAGCAGCAGGTCCACCAGCAGATTGACTT
The DNA here is from genome assembly GCA_020845975.1 of Gammaproteobacteria bacterium. Taxonomy (GTDB): domain Bacteria; phylum Pseudomonadota; class Gammaproteobacteria; order SZUA-140; family SZUA-140; genus JADJWH01. The sequence goes on from JADLET010000021.1 coordinate 9,325, forward strand.
CGGCTTCCGGTCGCCGCCAGTTCTCGCTGCTGAAGGCGAACAGCGTCAGCACCCGGATCCCCTTGGCGGCGCAGGCCTCGACGATCGTGCGTACCACATCGACCCCGGCACGGTGGCCGGCGATACGTGGCAAGTAGCGCTGCTTGGCCCAGCGGCCGTTGCCATCCATGATGATGGCGACGTGCACGGGCAGTGCGCCGTCTTGCTCCGGCGGCTGTGACTTGACGGGGGTCGTGCTCTTGGAAAAAAACGCCATGGGGTGCGAACCGGGCTGTTGATCGGGAGTTCCCGCGGTGTAGTGCAATGTCCGCGGAAGCGTTACACCTCCATCAGCTCGGCTTCCTTTTCATGCAACATCTTCTCCACCTCGGCGACGTACTTGTCGGTCAGGGACTGGATTTCCTCCTGGCCCCGGCGTTCCTCGTCCTCGGAGATATCCTTTTCCTTGAGCAGATCCTTCAGATCGTTATTGGCGTCGCGGCGCACGTTGCGAATGGCAACCCGCGCGGTCTCCGCCTCGCCCTTCACCACCTTGACGTAATCGCGGCGCCGTTCCTCGGTGAGCGGCGGGATCATAACGCGGATGACACTTCCGGCGGTGGAAGGGTTAAATCCCAGGTTGGAGGCGATGATGGCCTTCTCCACCACCGGCACCATGGCTTTTTCCCACGGCGTCACGGTGAGCATGCGTGCGTCGGTGGCGGCGACCGTGGCCACCTGGCTCAGCGGCATCTCGTTGCCGTAATACGACACCCGGACATGATCGAGGATGCTGGTCTGCGCGCGTCCGGTGCGCACCTTGGAGAACTCCTGCTTGAGCGATTCGATGGATTTGCGCATGCGGGAATCCGCGTCTTTCCTGATATCGGTGATCATCACTCGCTCCTATTCGACAGCCGTTCCTTCGTTCCCTTCCATGACCACGCGGCGCAGCGCGCCGGGCTTGTTGATGTTGAAGACGCGCAGCGGCATGTGGTTGTCGCGACACAGCACGATGGCGGTCGCGTCCATCACGTCCAGCTTGCGGTGCAGGACATCATCATAAGTCAGGTACGGATAGAACTCCGCGTCGGCGTGCTTGTGCGGATCGGCTGAGTAGACGCCATCCACCTTGGTCGCCTTGAGCACCGCGTTGGCGCCGATCTCGATGCCGCGCAGACTGGCGGCTGAGTCGGTGGTGAAAAATGGATTGCCGGTACCGGCGGCGAACACGACCACGCGCCCTTTCTCCAGATGACGTATGGCGCGGCGGCGGATGTAGTCCTCGCAGATCTGGTGGATCTGGATGGCCGACATCACGCGGGCGAACATGCCGTATTTTTCCAGCGCATCCTGGATCGCCAGCGCATTGATGACGGTCGCCAGCATGCCCATGTGGTCGCCGGTGACGCGGTCCAGCCCGCCCTTGGCGAGCTGGGTGCCGCGAAAAATGTTGCCGCCACCGATCACCAGTGCGACCTGAATACCATGGTCGATCAGTTCCTTCACCTCCGCGGCAATGCGGTTGACGACATCGGGATTGATGCCATAGTCGTCATCGCCCATCAGGGCTTCGCCGCTCAGCTTGAGCAGGATGCGGCTGTAGGGAGGGTGCGAAGAATCCGATCGCGACGGCATCCGCTAACCTCCGCGAACCTGCGCCATGACTTCAGCGGCGAAATCCGTCACGACCTTTTCAATGCCCTCACCGACCTCGTAACGCTGGAAGCGCACCACACGCGCCTTCGCCTTCTCGAGCAGCTTGCTGACAGTAATCTCGGGATCCTTCACGAACGGCTGTCCAACCAGGGTCACTTCTGCAAGGAACTTCTTGATGCGGCCCTGCACCATCTTTTCGATGATCTCCGCCGGCTTTCCGCTCTCGGCCGCCTGGGCGCTGAAGATCTCCTTTTCCTTCGCGATCACGTCCGCCGGCACATCCTGCTCGGACACGGCGACCGGACGACTGGCCGCAATGTGCATGGCGATATCCCTGGCCAGCGCGGCGTCACCGCCTTCCAGCTCGACCAGCACGCCGATGCGGATGCCGTGCATGTATCCGCCGACGACGCCGCCCTTCGTCTGATAGTGCGCCAGGCGACGCAGGTTGATGTTCTCACCGATCTTGGCAATCAGCTCCTTGCGCGCGGTATCGACCGTGACATCGCTGCCCGCCGCGAACGGCAGATTGATGAGCTGCTCGACATCCTGCGCCTGGGCGGCCACGGCGCATTGCAGCGCCTGTTCCGCAAAGGCGTTGAAGTCATCGCCCTTGGCCACGAAATCCGTTTCGCTATTGATCTCGAGCATCGCCCCCTGCTTGCCGTCCGCGGCAACATGCATGACGATGCGGCCGTCGGCCGCGATGCGACCGGACTTCTTGCCCGCCTTGACCAGTCCCTGCTTGCGCATCAAATCGATGGCGGCATCCACATCACCCTGGGTCTCGACCAGCGCCTTCTTGCATTCCATCAGCCCGGAGCCGGTGCGTTCGCGCAACTCCTTGACCTGTGCTGCTGTAATTTCCATCTTCCAACCTCGTATGTCTATTGATTGTGCCGCGGTCCGCTCACACTCAGGCGATCGACGGTTCCTCACCCTCGACGGCATCCGTCTTTTTCTTGCGCGCCCGTGCCGCGGTTACTTCCGCGCTGGCGCCTTCAGCATCGCGGCCCGTGCCTTTGCGCTTGACCGCGACCTTCTTGACGGCCTTCTTGGCGGGAACCTTGGCTTGCGTGGCGCCACTCTCATCCACTTCGACGAATTCGTCAGTCTCGTTGTTCGAATGCAGAGCGGCGGCGCGGCCTTCCATGATCGCGGCGGATGCCGAGCCCAGATACAGGTTGATGGCGCGGATGGCGTCGTCGTTGCCGGGAATCGGATAATCGATGCCAATCGGATTGCTGTTGGTGTCGACTACCGCCACCACCGGGATGCCGAGTTTCGCGGCCTCACTGACAGCAATCTTCTCGTGACCGACGTCGATCACGAAGAGCGCGTCGGGAAGACCGCCCATCTCCTTGATGCCGCCAAGGTTGCGCACAAGCTTCTCCAGCTCGCGCCGGCGGGTGAGACCTTCCTTCTTGTTGATGCGCTCGTGCCCGCCGCCCTCTTCGAACAGCGCCTCGAGATCCTTCAGCCGCTTGATCGACTGCTTGACCGTCTTGAAGTTGGTCAGCATGCCGCCCATCCAGCGCTGATTGATGTAGGGCATACCGCAGCGCACTGCCTCTTCCTGGATGACATCGCGCGCGGCGCGCTTGGTGCCGACGAACAGGATCTTGCCGCGGTTGGACGCCAGACGACCGAGAAAATTCATCGCGTCATTGAACAGCGGGAGGGTGTGCTCCAGATTGATGATGTGAATCTTGCTACGCTCCCCGTAGATGTACGGGGCCATTTTCGGATTCCAGTAACGGCTCTGATGGCCGAAATGCACGCCAGCTTCCA
>JADLET010000022.1 GCA_020845975.1 Gammaproteobacteria bacterium
TCGATGGCTCGAGCACTTCGCTGAAGGCGTCGCCCACCCGCAGCTCGATCGACCCGACCGTGATCCGCTCGGCGAGCACGGGCCGCCTCGCCTGCTCGATCATGTGCTCCGAGACGTCGATCCCCACTAGGTGCGAGACGTTGCGCAGGCAACTGAAATGGCGGCCGGTCCCGCACCCCAGGTCCAGGGCGACGATCGGACGGCCGAAGGATGCGCTGATCCGCTCGATGCCGTCGCCATAGTGGCGGTAGGAGCCGCTGGTGACGATGACCTGTTCGTCGAACTGCTCGCGATAGATTCGCGCCCTGTCGGCGTCGAACGCGCAACGGGCCCGATCCTGGTCTGGCGACGCATTCATCGTTCGACCTCGTGGATGCGACGGCAGGGATTCTGGCGCCTTCCGGCCCGGCCGCGTCAATGGCGCGCCGGCACGATCACGCGGGATATGTAGCCGCCTGCACAGGAGGCGGGATGACCGGGGGGGATCGTCGGCGCCCGAAGTCTTGCCTTGCCTGCCGCCCACCGGAACCCGGGCGCGCTGTTCGTGCGTAGTCAGGGGAAACTCGTGTTGCAGCACCGCTCGGCCTGCCAGCAGGCTGGCCGCGCCGCGTTTGAGCTATCTCGATATATTGCATCATTGCAATATAGTGTATAAGGCAATACATGACGGATGCCTCGCTCATCATCGACAGCAAGGTGATGCAGCTGACGCAGGATGAAAGGAGCAAGCCATGAGGAAAGCCATCATCGAAATTGCCAGCAATGCGCAGATGCACCGCCGTGCGCTGAATACCGCTCACGCCCTGAAGGCCGGGCGCGCGCAGGTCAGTGATTTGCACCTGGGGTTCGAGAGCGCCGCACAGGTATTCACTGAACTGACGGCCGAGCGCCTGCGCACGCTGGAAACTCTCAAGCGCGGCGGACGCCAGAGCATCTACGCACTGGCCAAGACGCTGGAACGCAACTACAGCAACGTGCACAGCGACATCCGGCGATTGATCGCCCTGGGACTGGTCGAGCGCGATGGTGACGGTGTCCATGTGCCGTTCGACAGCGTGGAAATACACCTCGCATTGGGCGTTGATGCCGCCTGAAATTTGAGTAGAGCCGTGAGTACGCGAACTGGGGGATAGAAATTTCAACTCGCCTGCCGCGCACGAGCGGCGACGGAGACTCCCAGCCGAGGTTGCGCGGATAGTGCTTTCAAAGACCCTCCTTGCGGCGGCGAGCGCCCTCGCCGGTCCGGAGCAGAGCGCTCAGCGGCTACCGATACCCGCTTCTGCGACGTCCTGATCGGCCCGCGAGTTCCCTCGATCCGGCAGGCCGTGCACTCGCGCTCCCTCTCTCCCCCGCCTGCCCTGCGCGGGCGCGATCCCATCTTCCCCGCTGCCGTTTCGGCGGCGCAGTCCTCCCTCTCGATCCGAGGCCGACGCCCCCTCCGGTATCCGTATCACATCAGCCTGCCCTGCCCCGGCCGCGCCCGCGAGGCCATCGGCGAGTGCTCCGGCTCGGGCATGTCCATGGATCGTTCCCGATGCACGAGAATGCGCGCGATGACCTCGCGCTCCTCGATGCTCGCGATCACGCGCAGCCGCCCCTGGCAGCCGACACAGGTCTCGATCTCGATCGCGAACACCCGCTTCAGCCGCTGCGCCCAGCTCATCGCGGCATGGCGCATGCGTGACGCCAGCCTGCACGCCCTCCTTCGTTTTCTTCCCGCCCGGGCCGCGCCCCGCAAGCGTGATCGCCGCACGCAGCTTGCTGTGCGGAGCGAAGACGCCGTGATACCTCGGCTAGTCGCTCAATTCGCGCTTGTGCTGCTGCAAGCGCGCGACCTCGGAGTTCGTCAGCCGTCCGGAAACCGATGAAGTAGCGGGTCCGCGGGGCGGCGGGTTCGATGCCGAAGAGTTGGCGGGTTTCATCGGCGAACCTCGCTTCAACCTGACGAATCAGCGCCCTGTCCGGGTGGATCTTACGCCGCGCGCGCCTCGTATCCTTCACAGGCCAGCCCCACCACCACGGGGATGGGCTTTGCGCCGGTGTGGTAGTAGATGATCGTCCGTCGCGTCAGCCCCAGCGCTCGCGCCGCCTGCGCTGCAGAAAGGCCATTGCGCTTCATCCACTCATTGAAGCGCGCCACGGGAAACGCCTTGCCTGCCTGCTCCTGCGCGAGACGGTACAGCGCCGCCACAGGGATGCCCACATCACCGGGCCATTCCACGCCATGTCCCCATTCCTCCACGGACACGCGCGCGAACACGGCGGGATTGCGCAGGGTTTCATAGCCGGGCGCATCCAGATATTCCGCCACGTTCACATCGAACGCCTTGCCACTGGCAAGCGCAATGCGCAGCCGGGCATCGGGCTTCAACAGCAGTTACCTTGATCATCTGTCCATCCTCACAACGCTGGGTTGTGCACTTTCCATTGGGCCTGCGCCGCCTCGCGGTTCGCAGCCAGCTACTCCTGCTCAGTCGCGATCCTCGGCTATCCACTCGATAGCCCATGGCTGGCCACAACCTATGCGCTGTATGTGTTGCCGCGCCGGGCTAATGGAATTCGGCGACGCGCTTGCGGCAGATCTCCAGGGTCCGGGCGACCGTCGCCCGCGCCTCAGGGTCCAATTGCAGGGCTGGCGGAATGGCCAGCGCATCCAGCGCAGGTGACAAGCGCTGGAGCAGATCGTCGATGGCGGCCCGGGCATCCCCCGCCCGCAGACCGGAGCGCGTTGCCAATCCCACGAAGTCTGCACGGCGCAGGCCGTCGTCCTTGCCTCCCAGCTTCAATGCCATGCGGTCATGGTGCAGACCTGGGAAGACGCGCGTCGTGAGCGCGTCGTAAACCGGCGCAAGGGTCACCCGCCGGAATGTCGTCTCACCGCTGTAGCCCGTCTTCTGGAGTGCCATGTTCTTCAGGTGCATGTCGCCGTCGTCGATCAGCCATGCAAACAGCACACGGGGCAGCAACACGAGCA
>JADLET010000023.1 GCA_020845975.1 Gammaproteobacteria bacterium
CGCAGGCGGTCGAGGCGATCGGTATCGCGCGCGAGTCCGGTGGCGATGCGGACATAGTCGGCGGCATCGCGGGCGACGAGCGCCTCGAGGCCGACGGACTTAAGCAAGGCAAGGCCGGAGCGGGCGACGGAGGTCTCGCCGGCCAGCGTGACGACGGGGATGCCCATCCACAGCGTCTCGCAGGTAGTGGTGGTGCCGGTGTACGGAAACGGGTCCAGCGCGATGTCAATCTCCGCCAGCAGACGCCAGTACTCCGCGTAAGGGAGCTTGCCGTGCAGCGCTATGCGCGCGGGATCGACATCCCGGGCGGCGAAGCGGTCGCGCAGGGATTGACGGATCGAGCCCTCCGGGATGCTGGTCATAACCAGGCGGGAGCCGGGCACGGCATGCAGGACCCTGGCCCAGCAGTCCAGGCTCGCGGGAGAAATCTTGGCAAGATTGTTCAGCGAGCCGAAGGTGATGTGGCCGTTGCGCATGGCGGGCGTCGGACCACCCGCCATGCGCTCGGTGAGCGGGCGGTAACACCAGAGTGTGCGCGGCAGGCGGTAGAGGGTCTCGGAATGCCAGTCCTCCTGCCCCGGCGGATCGGTGTCGAGGGTGCAGAGGCGATAGTCCATGGCCGTAAGGCCGGTGGTGGCGGGGTAGCCGAGATACGTGACCTGCAGCGGGGCGGGTTTGCGCGCGAAGGTGAGCAGACGGTGGCCGCTGGTATGTCCGGAGAGATCCACCAGGAGGTCGATGCCATCCGCGCGGATGCGTTCGGCGAGCTGCTCGTCGGTGAGCGCGGCGCAGGTCAGCCAGTGGTCGGCGAGCGTGGCGAGGCGGTCCGTTACCGTGTCGCGTTCGGTGTTGTTGTAATAGCAGAAGATCTCAAAGCGTTGATGATCGTGGCGGGCGAGCGCGGACTCGATGAAGCTGGCGACCGAATGGCGGCGAAAATCCGCGGAGACATAACCGATCCGGAGCCGGCGTTCAGGATCGCGCGCGTTGGTGTGCGCGCGCCACAGCGATTTCAGCGGCGCCTCGCAGCGCGCGGCGAATTCGCGGTGCGCGGCCAGCAAGGCGGCCGGCGTCGTTTCCGCCAGATACAGCATCGAGTACAGCCGGGCACTGTGGGCGCCGTCGGAATCCGGGTTGAGGGCGAGCGCCTGCTCGAAGCTGCGCATCGCCGCGTCCGTCCGCCCCAGGTAGGTCAGGGTGGTGCCCAGGTTTGCATGCGCCTCGACATAGTCGGGCTTGAGGGCGATGGCCCTGCGGTAGCTGGCCTCCGCGTCGTCCAGCTTGTGCTGTCCGAACAGCACCAGGCCGAGATTGTAATGGCCGCCGGCGAAGTCCGGCGCCAGGTCGATGGTCTTCCGGCACAGGCGCAGCGCCTCGTCGAGGCGGCCCTGGTCGAGGCGGGTATTCGCGAGATTGCTGTAGGCCTCGGCGAAATCGGGCTTCAGCGCGATCGCTCTTTCATAGCAGGCCGCGGCCTCGTCCAGCCTTCCCAGATCATGCAGGGCCAGGCCAAGGGTGAGCCGGGCATCGGCGGAATCCGGTTTGAGTTCGGTCGCTTTCCGGCAGCATGTCAGCGCCTCGTCCAGCCGGCCGAGGCGGATCAGGGTGTTGCCCAGGTTCAGGCAGGCCTCGGCATGGCTCGGATCGAGCGCCAGGGCCTGACGGAAATACGCTTCGGCTTCCTCCGGGCGACCGTGGTTCAGCAGGGCCAGCGCGAGGTTGTACGGCGCGACGGGATTGCCTGGGAGACCCGCCTGGGCGCGGCGCAGGAAATGAATGGCCTCGTCGAGGTTCTCCTGGCGGCTGAGGGTGATCCCGAGATTGAGGGCCGCCTCGGCGGAATCCGGCTTCAGCGCGAGCGCCTGCCGGTAATTGTGCGCGGATTCGTCCAGCCGTCCCGCCCTGAAACAGGCGAGGCCAAGATTGTAATAGGCCATGTCCGCACGCGGATCACTGGCGATGATCCGGCGATAGCAGTCCGCCGCGGCGTCCGGACGGTCGCGATCGAGCAGGAGATTGCCCAGCCCCATCAGCGCCTCGGGGTGGTCCGGCGCGAGTTCAAGCGTTCGTTGAAGGCAGGCGATCGCCGCGTCGGGATCGCCCTGCAGGACGCGGGTCACGCCGAGGTCGTAGTGGGGGCCGGCGGCATCGGGCGCGGCACGGACGGCTTTTCCGAGCATATCGGCGGCGATGTCGAGCCGGCCGGCGGAACGGGCGAGGACGCCGAGCAGATGCAGCGCCTGCGGATGTTCGGGCTGTTGCCGCAGGATCTGCAGGCAGAGGTCCCGCGCCTGGGGGAAGCGCCCGGCCTGCTGATGTTCCAGCGCGAGCTGGAGGGTCTGTTCAATACTCACGTGTGGCTCTCCTGTGCGCACCAGCGGCGCCACATGTCGCGATAAGCGGCCTCGAGGTCGCGGGTGAAGGCGGCCTCATCGCGCAGCGGGGAGGCGTCGAAGCGGGTCGGGATCTCGCGGCGCAGGCGGTCGAGGCGATCGGTGTCGCGCGCGAGATCTGTGGCGATGCGGACATAGTCGGCGGCATTGCGGGCGATGAGCTCCCCGAGGCCGACGGAGGTGAGCAGCGCGAGACCGGAGCGCGCGACGGAGGTCTCACCGGCCAGCGTGACGACGGGGATGCCCATCCACAGCGTCTCGCAGGTGGTGGTGGTGCCGGTGTACGGGAACGGATCCAGCGCGATGTCGATCTCCGCCAGCAGGCGTTCGAAATCGCTGTCGCCCAGCTTGTCGTGCATGACCATCCGTTGCGGGGAAATCCCGCGCGCGGTGAGCAGGCGCACGATGGATTCGTGCGCCGATCCCTGTGGCACGCTGGTCATGATCAGCCGGGCCGCGGGGAGCGCGCGCAGAATCTCCGCCCATGCATCGAATGACGCGATCGATACCTTGGCGATATTGTTGAAGGAGCCGAAGGTGATCGACCCCGCGCCGGCCGCGGTCGCCGCACGCTCGGGACGCGGCCCCGGCGGCCTGTAGCACCAGAGCGTGCGCGGCAGTCGGTAGAGGGTTTCGGAATGCCAGGCCTCCTGTCCGGGGGGATCGGTGGCCAGCGTGCAGAGGCGGTAGTCCATGGCGTCGAGTCCGGTGGTGGCGGGATAGCCGAGATACGTGACCTGCAGCGGGGCGGGCTTGCGCGCGAAGGCGGGCAGGCGACCGTCGCGCGTATGTCCGGCCAGATCCACCAGGATGTCGATGCCATCGTCCCGGATGCGTCCGGCGAGTTGTTCGTCGGAGAGGTGGGGACAGTCCGTCCAGTGGTCCGCCGCGGATTTCAGGCGTCCGGTGACTGCGTCGCTTTCGGTAGTGCTGTAATAGCAGTGGACCTGGAAGCGGCTGCGATCGTGTCCCTCGATGACCGGCTCGATGAAGCTCGCGACCGAATGACGGCGGAAGTCGGGCGAGACGTAGCCGACGCGAAGCCTGCGATCCGGATCGCGCGCATTCGTGTGGCGCGGCCAGCATGGTTTGAGTGAAGCCTCCCGGCGCGCGGCGAATTCGCGGTGTGCGTTCAGTATTTCCAGCGGGGTTGTTTCCGGCAGATACAGCATCGAGTAGGCCCTGGCGCTCTGCGCATCGGGTGAGTCCGGGTTGAGGGCAAGGCTGCGTTCAAAGCAGGCCATGGCCTGTGCCGGCTGTCCCTGCCTGAACAAGGCCAGGCCCAGCGTGTAATGCGCGGTGGCATGTCCCGGCCGGAGGCCGATGACCTTCTGGCAATGGGCGACCGCCTCGTCAGGCGCGCCCTGATGCAGCGCGAGCGTTGCCAGATTCACATAGGCCTCGACGGAATCGGGTTGCAGGGTGATCGCCCGCCGGAACGCAATGAGGGCTTCATCCCGATGCCCCAGCTTGTAGTGCGCCACCCCCAGCGTAATCTGCGCGGCGACCGAGCCGGGCCTGAGCTCGAGCGCCTCGCGGCAATATTTCAACGCGTCCTCCGGCCGTCCCAGTTGCAGACACGCGGTGGCGAGATTGTTGTATGCCTCGGGATAGTCCGGTTTGATTCCGATGGCGCGCCGCGCGCAGTCGGCGGCCTCGTCGAAACGACCCAGGCCGATGCAGGCGGCGGCCAGATTGTTATGGGCCTCCGCGCTGGCGGGGTTCAGCCCGATGGCGCGCCGCGCGCTGGCCGCGGAGTCCTCCAGGCGCCCCAGCCGGTAAAGGCTGAGACCGATCATCATATGCGGCTCGGCGTTGCCGGGCGCAAGCCGCGACGCCTGTTCGAATTGCGCGATGGCCTCGTCCAGCCGGCCCGACATGTAGTGGGCAAGCGCGAGGTTGTGGCGCGCCGCGAAGGAATGCGGGTCGAGGTCGATGGCGCCCTGATAGCAGGAGGCGGCCTCGTCGTACTCCCCGCGCATGAAGTGCGCCTGACCCTGCTGCAGCAGGTGCGGTACGGAACGACCGGTCATCATGAGCGGGATTCCTGCGCGCACCAGCGGCGCCACATGTCGCGATAGGCGGATTCGAGATCGCGGGTGAAGGCGGCCTCGTCGCGCAGCGGCGAGGCGTCGAAACGGATCGGGATCTCGCGGCGCAGGCGGTCGAGGCGATCGGTATCGCGCGCGAGCCCGGTGGCGATGCGGACATAGTCGGCGGCATCGCGGGCGACGAGCTCCTCGAGACCGACGGAGGTGAGCAGCGCGAGACCGGAGCGGGCGACGGAGGTCTCACCGGCCAGCGTGACGAC
>JADLET010000024.1 GCA_020845975.1 Gammaproteobacteria bacterium
ACCCACGCCATTGCCGCCATCGCCCAGCTCAAGGCCCTGGAAGCCCTGAGGGCCGAGCACGTCGGCGTGCGCAAGGGCCGCTTCGAACTGGCCGTGGTCAGCACGGCCAAGTACTTCGTGCCGATGCTGCTGGTGCAGTTTGCCAAGTTGCACCCAGGCATCGAGGTGACGCTGCGCGTCGACAACCGCGAGAACGTGCTGGGCATGCTGTCGCGCAACGAATCGGATCTGGTCATCATGGGGCGCGCCCCAAAGAACCTGGATTGCGAGGCGACCTCGTTTGCCACCAACCCGCTGGGAATCGTGTGCGCGCCCGATCACCCGCTGTCACGGCGCAAACGGCTGGCCTTCGACATGCTCAAGGACCAGGCGTTTGTGGTGCGCGAGCCCGGCTCGGGCACGCGCGCCGCCATGGAGCGGCTGTTCGGCCAGCATGAGATGCCGATCAACGTGGCCATGGAGATGCCCAGCAACGAGACCATCAAGCAGGCGGTGATGGCCGGCATGGGCTTGAGTTTCCTGTCCCTGCGCACGGTGCGCCACGAACTCGCCGCGGGTCACCTGGCGCTGGTGGATGTCACCGGCATGCCCATCGTCGGCCACTGGTACGTGACCCATCTGAGCCAGAAGAAGCTATCCCCCGCCGCCAAGGCCTTCAAGGCCTTCCTGATCGAGCAGGGCGGCGCACTGATTGACAGTTGGGCCTAAGCCCAAAATGCATCAGTAATTTCTGATTTTATTGTCGTAATAAGTGAATATTCCTTATTCCATGAACTTCCTATAGTTGACACCAATCCCCGCGCCGCCAATGCCATCCCAGCTGGTCTGACGGGGCCCGATCAACCGAAGGAGAACCCCATGGACCAGTCCAAGCGCTACAGCGATCTGAGCCTGCAGGAAGCCGACCTGATCAAGGCCGGCCAACACATTCTGGTGGCCTACAAGATGCTGCCCAAGCCGGGGCACCGCTACCTGGAGGCGGCCGCCCACTTTGCCGCCGAATCGTCGACCGGCACCAATGTGGACGTGTCCACCACCGACGACTTCACGCGCGGGGTGGACGCGCTGGTCTACCACATCGACGAGGCCACCGAGGACATGCGCATCGCCTACCCGCTGTCGCTATTCGACCGCAACATGACCGATGGCCGATTCATGCTGGTGTCTTTCCTGACCCTGTGCATCGGCAACAACCAGGGCATGGGGGACATCGCCCACGCCAAGATGATCGACTTCTACATGCCCGAGCGGGTGATCCAGATGTTCGACGGACCGGCCAAGGACATCTCCGACCTGTGGCGCATTCTGGGCCGACCCATCAAGGACGGCGGTTATATCTCCGGCACCATCATCAAACCCAAGCTGGGCCTGCGTCCCGAGCCGTTCGCGAAGGCCGCGTCCGAATTCTGGCTGGGCGGCGACTTCATCAAGAACGACGAGCCGCAGGGCAACCAGGTGTTCTCGCCGCTGAAGAAGACCCTGCCGCTGGTCTACGACTCGCTGAAGCGCGCGCAGGACAAGACCGGCCAGGCCAAGCTGTTCTCCCTCAACATCACGGCCGACGACCACTACGAGATGTGCGCCCGCGCCGATTTCGCGCTGGAAACCTTCGGCTCCGACGCGGACAAGCTCGCCTTCCTGGTGGACGGCTATGTCGGCGGCCCCGGCATGGTGACCACGGCACGTCGCCAGTATCCCGACCAGTATCTGCACTACCATCGCGCCGGCCACGGCGCCATCACCTCGCCCTCCGCCAGGCGCGGCTACACCGCCTTTGTGCTGGCGAAGATGAGCCGCCTGCAGGGCGCCTCCGGTCTCCACGTCGGCACCATGGGCTACGGCAAGATGGAAGGCGAAGGCGACGACAAGATCATCGCCTACATGATCGAGCGTGACGAGTGCCAGGGCCCGGTCTACTTCCAGAAGTGGTACGGCATGAAGCCCACGACGCCGATCATCTCCGGCGGCATGAATGCGCTGCGCCTGCCCGGCTTCTTCAAGAACCTCGGCCACGGCAACCTCGTCAACACCGCCGGCGGCGGCTCCTACGGCCACATCGACAGCCCGGCCTCCGGCGCCATCTCGCTGCGGCAGTCCTATGAGTGCTGGAAGGCCGGCGCAGACCCGGTCGAGTACGCCAAGGAGCACCACGAACTTGCGCGCGCCTTCTACTCGTTCCCGAAAGACGCCGACATGCTCTTCCCCGGCTGGCGCGACAAGCTGGCGAAGTTCAAGTAACAGGCGGATTCATCCGCAACAGAGCCCCTGTCACCGCCCGGTGGCAGGGGCTTTTTTATTTCTATCGCTTGTCAGGTTTGACGCGGATGATTCCGCGGCGGACAGCCCGGCCCCGGGTTGAACATGCGCGCAGCGATGACGAGGAGCGCGGGCCTGCTAGACCCGGACCTTGTCCAGATGATCCTCGACCAGGGGACACAGCTCATCCCCCAGCTCTTCCTGCACGAAATGCCCCACATCGGCATATTCATGCACCTCGGCATCGGGAAAGACCGTTTTCCATCGCTTGAGCTCGATATCGCGAAAGGCGATGTCCCGCATTCCCCAGACGATCATGGCCGGCTTGCCGGCGATCACCTCTCGCCTGTCCCAGAGACCGGACAGCCAGGCGCTTGAAGCGAGGATCTGCTTCGGGAAGACCCAGCAGCCCTTGCGCTCCGCCGGCTTCCTCAAGGGCTCGATGTAATGCCGGTGGATATGCGGATCGAGTTCCGCGCGAAACATCTTCTTCATCAGCACCTTCACGAAGAAGTTGTATTTCCGGATCAGGGTCCGCCCGACGATGCCACCCATGAACCGGCTGAACATCTCATAGTGGAAGATGCCTCGCACCGACCACATCCAGGAATTCGTGATGATCAGCGACCTGATCCGGTCCGGATGTTGGATGGCATACGACAGGCCGATCGGCCCGCCCCAGTCACCAACGATCAGGGTAACCGATCGAACATCGAGGTGGTTCAGCAGATGCTCGAGGTTTTGGGCATGACTCTCCGGCAGGTAATCCCAGTCCTTCGGCTTGCTGGACAGTCCGAAACCGATATGGTCCGGAACGATGCACCGGTATCTCTTCGACAGGCACCTCACCAGCTTGCGATAGGTGAAGGACCACGCCGGGTTGCCATGGACCATGACGATCGCATGTTTCGACTCACCCTCGTCCAGGTAATGCATCCGGCCCATCGGAAGGTCAAAATACCTCGAACGGAAGGGATATTCCTTCCGGTCCAGCCATGTCCCCATAAGGTGAATCCTTCGGCAGTCGTCCAGCTCACGCGTGAGGCGGGATCATACCCAATCCGCCGAGAACGGCATATACGAGATTGGCCAGGGCCAGCCCGATCAAGGCAAAAATGGTGATCTGCATCCCCAGTTTCCGATAATGAAGCGTCTCCGTCAGCAGGCCCCGCGCATGCAGCAAACGCCCGACAAGCACGGACAGCCCGCCGGCATGCAGCAGCGCCATATGCGCCCCGCCCAGCTCCAGCAACGCAAGCAGGACTAGCGATAACGGGACATACTCGGCCGCATTGCCCTGCGCCCGGATCGCGGCCTGAAGCTCCGAATCCCCGCCGTCACCCAGACGCACCTTCTTCGCCCAGCGCATCCTGATGACGCGCAGGGACAACCAGACAATCAACAAGGCCAGCATGGCCGCGTAGAAAGAAGTGATCAATGTTCCCCCACGAAATACAGGCGCCCTTGCCCGGGCGTCAACTCAAGCCACGTAATGTATCAGTGCTGATGCCCCTGATGATGGTCATGACCCGGAACGGCATGACGGGCATGATCGCTGAGCTGGGCGTCGAACCATGCGTGGATGGCCGCGACCAGCTTCGCGTCGCGGGCCGAGTAATCGATCTCCGCGCCATTGGGCAATTCCTTATAGGTAACCTCAATCTGGCCCGGCCGCGCCGCCCTCAACTCCGCCAGCCCCGGCATCTCATCGCCGTGGATCCGGGCCGGATCGGAAAAATTACCCTGACGGAAGTCTCGTGCGATCTTCGACAGGTGTTCGCGTATCAGCACGATCTGCGTGTTATCGCCATCATCCCTGGCAATTACCTGCTGCACACCGCCCTGATCCGTTTTCGAGAAAACATGTGTCGTCTGCTCCAGACTGAATGGCATCACGCGCGCGCCACGCCCGGCGACCTCATCGAGCCTTTCCTCGGATGCCCGTTCCGCGGCCTGAACACAGGACACTGATAACAACATAACCGACAAGAACACGGATAAACGCCTATTCATTCAGCCTCCAATGCCGCACTTGGTACTTGGTGGATTATAGCGAAAGCGCCCTCCCCCTGTCCGGACTGCCTGATCTGGAGACCACGTAACAAGTCATTTCATCATCAAGAGCCTTTATCTCGGAAACCACGCTGCTGAACGCATCGCACCGGCCGCTAACATAATGACGATGGACATTCCGGTTATTTATCACTCCTCCGCTGGCTGTTCCCTGGTTTCCCGATAGCATCAGTGCCGATCCGGCACGGCAAAGGCCTGATTCACTCGGGCGCGCAATGGAGGCAAGGAATGGAGGGTATCAGCGACATTAAAATCGTTGGCATTGACGATAAGCGGCCGCCAAGGATCAGGAAGGAACCCTACATCGATCTCTTCTTCAGGCTGTCGCACCAGGCCCCCGCGGACTGGTGCTCCATCTTCAACAACCTGCTGCAAAAACACGCCTCCTGCGCAAAGATCAACGTGAATGATGGCCGGTTTATCGATGCATGGGTGAAGACGCCGGAGGATATCCCGGTGCTGCTGGCGCTGCTCAAGAACAAGGTCACGGAGTGCAGTCGCCTGTTCATCGAAAAGATCGAGCTCTCGGTCCGCAACGCGAGTGCCGCCAACGCGGAACTCATGCTGGGTGGCGGCGAGCAGGGGCGCCTGAACCGGATCGTCGCGGCGCTGGATTTTTCCCCGCCCCAGTCGACGGAACAATAGCGGAAAATTGTTCTGAAAGATTGAGTCGGGGAATTGTTACGGCTGAACGCCGATGAATCCCTGGACCCCCGTCATAAACATCTGCGCGGCCAGCGCCGCCAGGATCAGTCCGGTCAGCTTGCTGAGGACCGCGATACCCCTGACACCCATCAGGCGCTGAAAAAACGAACCCGCGAGCAGTACCGCCGCCATGCACAGCACCGCGGCGAACAGCGCCAGGCTGCCGATGGCCTTGGCCGCCACCGTGTTCAGCTCGGCCCCCATGACAAGCAGTGTTCCCGTGGTGGCCGGCCCGACGATGATCGGCATCGCCAGCGGCACCACCGCGACATCGCCCTCGCGGGCGGCGTCCGCCGCGCTGGATTTCCCCTGCACCAGCGCGATGCCCGACAGCATCAGCAGCACGCCGGCGCCGACGCGAAAGGCATCCAGCGTGATGCCGAACAGCGAAAAGATCTGCCGGCCGGCGAAGAACAGGATCAGGCACAACACCGCCACCGCCGCGGACACCGCCAGCGCGAGTTTGCGTCGGCGGTGCTCGTCATACCCTTCCGTCATGCTGAGGAACATCGTGAGGCCAAAGAACGGCGTCAGTACGAAGAACAGCTTGATCCACAGACTCAGGAACAGCGCCATGATTTTCCTTTCGTGATAATTCTGCCCATCTTGTCTGCCATCCGCCTAGCGCTCCTGAACACGTAATTGCCAGTAACCCGGCTGGCGTGAGTGATGCGCGAGCGCGAACACCGTAATGCCGTCGGCATGGGGTCGATATACGACCGCAAAGGGGAAGTCTTTGACAAAGACGCGCCGCGTGTTCCTGGTCGCAGGCGACCCGGCGAGCGGGAAGGCAAGGGCCCGGATAACAGCCTCTTCGACCGCAGCCGTAAAACGAGCGCCAAGGCCGGGTTCTTCTTCGTTGTAGTAGATTACCTGTACCAGGAACTCACGCCGGGCGGCGGCAACAAACCTGGCGTGTTTCACCGCGACGTGCGCCGCGCTTCCGCAAACACATCTTCCGCCGCGTAACTATTCATTTCACCACGATCAAAAGCGGCGATGCGATCCTCGACCTCCTGCGCCCAAGCCTCCTCGATGTCCGAGAGCGGAGAGTGAAGTGACTCAAGCAGGGACTCTGCCAGTTTCGCCCGCTCATCGGCCTCCAGGGCCCGCGCCTGCTGTTCCAATTCCTTCAGAGTAGCGGCCATATCCATACCTCCATCGTCCGAAACTCAATTCTATACCTGCATCAACATTATTTAATGGGGTTGTACCCGATTATCCCCGGAAGCAGGTGATCTTCAGTTAATTTTTATAGATTTGCCTGCTTATTGGTAAGCCACTTGTCGAGATGGTCCGCGAACGCCTTGCGATCGCTTTGACTCAGGGTGGATGGCCCGCCAGTGCGGATACCGCTGCTGCGCAGAGTATCCATAAAGTCTCTTATATTAAGCCTGGATTTGATATTTTCATTGGTGAATAACTCACCCCGAGGGCTTAAGGCACAACCACCTTTAGTCAATACCTGATCTGCCAAAGGTATGTCACTTGTGATAACCAGATCGCCGTCATTCACCCTCTTAACAATCTCATTGTCGGCAACGTCAAAACCCGGCATCACGCGCAGGCAGGTAACATACCTTGAAGGCGGGACTTTAATATCCTGATTTGCAACCAGCGTCACCCTGGTTTTTGTCCGTTCTGCCGCCCGGAATAAAATCTCCTTCACGACAACCGGGCACGCATCGGCATCTATCCATATTTCCAATTTTCACGTCCTTCTGATGCTTAACGACCCGCTTTGCAGCGCAGCTTTTAATACCCTGGAGCGGATTACCTGCCGCTGGCAGAGAAGGGTACTAACCCACACTCCATCCTTCCGCATCCAGAAGACGCGGTCTACCCGATTGTCCTGCTCTCATTTCAAGTCACATCCAGCAAGGCGCGCGGATTCCGGTGCGCAATCATCAGCAGCGTGCGCGCCGCGCCGGTCGGCGCCCGGCGTCCCTGCCCCCATTCCTGCAGCGTGCGCACGGAAACACCCAGAAATTCGGCGAAGCGGGCCTGGGACAAGCCGGTGCCTTCGCGGATGGCGGCGATGGACGGCAGGTTGATGACGCGACCATGCTCCCCGCGCCTGATCTCGCGGATGCCCTCGAGAAATTCAATCCCGACGTTGCGCTTTGTCTTGGCTATCATCTTCATACTCCCGACGTACGGGTTTCGCCCGGACTGTGAAAAATTGTACCTTTTCCGTATCTGGCTTCAATCAAGAACAATCATGGCTTGACCCGCATCCAGAATTGGCTATTCGCCAATTGCCTTCATTACCACTTTCGGGTTGCAGGCAACCACCTTGAGCAACACCCGCGCCGCGCCTCTCGGGGCACGCAAACCCTGCTCCCAATGACGCAGGGTACCAAGCGAAATTCCGAAGGTTGCACAGAACCGCTGCTGGCTCATGCCGGTCTTCTCGCGGATTGCCTTGACGTCAATGGGCTCAGGACGATGCTCTCGGGTCCTGGTTTTCTTCCCCTTGGCGTGGGAGATCGCCTCCTTCAGGCCGGCGGATATTTCAGTGTACGCTTTGCTCATTTCTCTGCCTCCAGGAAGCCACCAGCTCTTTGACTGCCTTCGCCAGAAGATTCCTTTCTTCCTTCGACAGATTGGCCTTTTCATTCTTGCCAAACGCCGCCAGCAGATACAGTGGCATTGATTCGTCGTGAAAATAATAAATAACCCGTATCCCGCCGCTCTTGCCGCTTCCTGCCCGGGCCCAGCGCAGCTTTCTGATGCCGCCGGTTCCTTCCATCAGCGCACCCGCATTGGGATTTACGGAGAGGTAAGCGATCAGATCCTCGCGTTCCTGCTCCGACAATAACCGCGCGATCTTCCGTTGAAACGCGCCCGTCTCGGCGATGGTTATCATCGCGTCAAGGATATACTCCATTGGAGTACTATTCAAGCGGGATTCGGGCGCCTGTTAAATCTCCAGAAATGGAAGCCGCCCCATTTATTCCTCGATTCTGACCTATATCCTGACGAAATACGGGATGGCCATGAGGACGGCCCCGATCGAGACGAGCGGAAACGTGCTGGAGATGAAGTAGGGATAGATCATGAGCGCCAGCCCGCAGACCAGCGGAACAACCGCCTTCTGCTTCCTGCCATAGATGAAGAAGCCTAGCCCGATCGAGCTGAACAGCAGACCCCAGAGCAGCAAGGATATATCCAAGCTGGCCTCACACGGCGCCGGAACAATGAGTCATAGTGTCAGGGCGCCGGTTTGCCATCAAGAACTCTGGCCGCATGAATAATGTGACCCGCCCCCTGTTATCCTCATATTTTCTGCGGCGAACTGTTCAGATGGCATAGTCATGTGATGTCCAGCATCCAAAGTCACCTGGGCAACGCTTTTGTTGCGTCCGGTGGAGCGCCGGGTTGGGCGGCGTGGCCTTGCGTGGCAGCGATCGTTTGCTCAAGGCTAAGCATGTTTTCATGGCTTACTTGTATGACTCCGCGTCGGGGGCTATCCAGATCGAGAATGAGATAGACGAAAAGGGCAATGAGTATCACCAGGACAAATGCCGCCAGGGTGACTCGATGCCCAGCAATCCCTGATGCGTAGCCCAGCGTGGCCGCCATCAGCACGATCGTCGTGAACATGACGAGAAGCACGAATTCCGGCACATGCCGATTCAGTGCCGCGTTTCTGGTGCCAGACGTGTCGATGAGTTCATTCAGTGACTGGATGTACAACCCGCTAGTGACAGGATTTGGGTCCAGCTTTGCAGCCCTCACCGCCTGGCTCCAGAGCTGATCCTCCAGCAGCTTCGCCTGGCTCACCAGCGATGCGTGCAATTCTGGTACCGCTGCATCCACACGGCCTTCCTAAATGCGAATATCCAGGTATTGGCGAAGTGTCGCCTGCACTTCATCGGCCATTCCCCCGGGGAGAAGGCGCGCCCTGAGATACGTGGCCCCGATGGCATTGGCCTCAACCACAACCGTCTGGCTACGATCTTCGTAGCGCTGCAGAGCGGCAGAAAATGTGAACGCCAGCAGCAGCGCCAGCAGGCCCAGCATCGAGACCAGGACGGAATTGGCTTGCGTGATCGCCTCAGGCGTGTTCACCTGTTTGCGATTACCGCTTCGAAAGCCAAACTCCATGGCAAGCAGCATGCACAGGAACAGACCCAACACGATCATCACGCTGTTTTGGCGGTATATGATTTCCATTCGAAGTTATCGTCCTACTGGTATCTACGGCGCGGCCCAATGTGTACGCTCATCCGCCTAAGGACGGGGATCAAGGGGTCAGAGTTGTTGCTTCACTTAAAGAGCTACCACGATATTTTCGCCAAGGAAAACCGTGGTCCGTCCCCGATTGTTAGGTAGCCTTGCGGTCTGCCGTCGATCGTGAGCGGCGCCCGGAACGCGACCGGCCCGTTCTCACGCACACGCACCGTGTTGACCAGCTGTGCGGATTCCATGGCCGACCCGTCTACGCCTTCACACTGAATCGCCCCGGACGGGCAGTTATGCGCCAGTTCCAGCACTTCAGCCGGCGTAGCGCGATCGGGATGAATCCACGCCCCCTTGACGTTGGGCACGAAGACATCCGGTCGGTCAAGCACGCAATGGCGCGAATGGATACAGAGGCGACCGTCAAAGTGGATGATGACCGCTGCGCCTCGAACAGTCTCCCTGCTCATGCTCCTCTCCTTGCCGGCACCGGCATCGTTTGAATGATCAAATCGCGCTCTGGGCTACCCCTAGAATGTGCGGTTGCCCAGAAAACGTGGTCTGTCCCCGATTGTTAGCCCTGGTTTTCTTCCCCTTGGCGTGGGAGATCGCCTCCTTCAGGCCGGCGGATATTTCAGTGTACGCTTTGCTCATTTCTCTGCCTCCAGGAAACCACCTGCTCTTTGACTGCTTTCGCCAGAAGATTCCATTGATCCCAACTTATATTCTGACGAAATAGGGAATGGCCATGAGCACGGCCCCGATCGATACGAGCGGAAACGTGCTGGAAATGAAGTAGGGATAGATCATCAGGGCCAGCCCGCAGACCAGCGGAACAACCGCCTTCTGCTTCCTGCCATAGATGAAGAAGCCAAGCCCGATCGAGCTGAACAGCAAACCCCAGAGCAATAAGGACGTATCCAATCTAGGCTTACACGGTGCCTGATATTTGTTCGACTGAGCTAGTACACTGACTGCCAATCAACAACTCTGACCCGAGAGTTCCTTCGAAAAAGTGGACACCCTCTGGTTAGTGATACGCGCGCTCGAATTCCATCGGCGACTGATACCCCAGCGCCGAGTGTAGGCGCACCCGGTTATAAAAATCGATATAAGACCTGACC
>JADLET010000025.1 GCA_020845975.1 Gammaproteobacteria bacterium
GTCCGCCACGAAGAAAAAGCATTCATACTTGTGCTGCAGTGTGAGCCAGTTCTTCAGAACGCCGTGGTAGTGCCCCAGGTGCAGGGCGCCGGTCGGCCGCATTCCGGACAGAACCCGCTGGTGATGCGGTAAACCGTTATTCACGCTGTCTCCCCACTACACTCGTTCTTGTTATTCCCGGACACGATCGCTCATATGATTGCCTGCAACACAGACTGAAACAGACCGGCGGGCAAATGACCGAGATAGAATAGCACAAGGAAAAAGCCTGATATGAGCGGCCCCATGATCTCGCCGAGCAGCCTGGTGAAGAACAACGCAAGAATGATCAGCATGCCGTAAGGCTCGATGCGGTTGTACTGCCAGGCCAAAGGGCCGGGCAGCAGACCGGCAACGATGCGTCCGCCGTCCAGCGGCGGCAGCGGCAGCAGATTCAGCACCATCAGAATTGCGTTGATGTAGACCCCGGCCACACCCATGTAGATCAGGGGCTGGCCCAGCCACGGACTGGCGCCCATGACCGCAATGCCCAGCTTGACCGCCAGCAGCCACAGTATCGCCATGAGCAGGTTCGCGGATGGACCCGCCAGCGCAACCAGCGCCATGTCACGCTTGGGATGGCGCAGATTCTCCCAGGTGATGGGCACCGGCTTGGCCCAGCCGAAAACGAAGCCGCCCATCAGCAGCAGGAGAGCCGGCAACAGCACCGTACCGAACGGGTCGATGTGCTTCACCGGATTGAGCGTGAGCCGCCCCAGCATCAGCGCCGTCCGGTCGCCCAGACGCAAGGCCACCCATCCATGGGCCACTTCGTGCACCGTGATCGCCAGCAGCACGGGCATGACCCAGACCGCCAGCTTTTGTATCAGGCTCAGTTGATCCATTGCGCCCGCATTATACCCGCTTTCCCGCCCCGTGGCGGCCGGTCAGGCGGTCAGAAATGAGGTGTCACCCTTGCCCTGGCGCACCAGGCGAGGCGCGTCTCCGGTCAGATCGATGATCGAGGTCGGCTCATGACCACAGCTTCCGCCGTCGATGATGGCATCGACCTGTTTCTCGAGCCGCGCGCGGATCTCCTCCGGATCGGACAGCGGCAGCGAGGACTCGGGCAGGATCAGCGTGACGCTCATCAGCGGCTCATCAAGCGCCTCCAGCAGAGCGTGCACGATTGGCTGATCGGGGATGCGCAGGCCGATGGTCTTGCGCTTGGGGTTCTGCAACCGGCGCGGCACTTCGTGGCTGGCCGTGAGGATGAAAGTATATGGGCCGGGAGTGAGCGATTTGAGCAGGCGGTATTCCGGATTCCCCACCCGGGCATAGGTCGCGAGATCGGACAGATCGCGGCACACCAGCGTGAAATTATGGGAAGGCTCGAGCCTGCGCAGACGCTGGATGCGCTCCATCGCCGCCTTGTCGCCGATCTGACAGCCAAGCGCGTAACAGGAGTCCGTGGGATAGACGATCACCCCGCCGCCGCGCACGATCGCAACCGCCTGGTTGATCAGCCGGGCCTGCGGGTTGGCCGGGTGTATTTGCAGATGCTGCATTCGGTTCCCTCATCTCGCCGCGCGATGCGAATACGCGGACATTACCAGACTCGTTACGACACCGCGCCCGCGTCGTGCGGCCCGGACCAGCGCGCCCATACCGGCTCACACCCCGGCGGCAGGGCGGAGAGCCGCCCGGGGACCGTCCAGCTGTTTTCCGGCGCGTGGAAATCCGATCCCGCGGACGCGCACAAACCGAACTCGCGCGCATGATCCGCGAGCAGGCGCGCCTGCTGTGTATCGCGGCACCCTGAAACCACCTCGATCCCGCCGCCGCCAGCCGCGGTGAACTCCTCCAGGAAACGGCGCATCACGCTCCGCGACATCGAGTAACGCGCCGGATGGGCCACCACGGCAACGCCACCCGCGGCGCGAATCCAGCCGACGGCCTCGGCGAGTACTGCCCATTCACTCGCCACATAGCAGCTGGCGCCGCGACCGAGATAGCGTTTGAACGCGCGCTTCGCGTCCTTCACATGCCCCTGCTCGACCAGGAAGCGGGCGAAATGGCTCCTCCCGACCGCCTCGACACCCGCGGCCGCCGTCACCGCTTCCAGCGCCCCGGGAATGCCGCTGCGCGCGAGCCGCTCCGCGATGTGTTGCGCGCGTTCCCGCCGCGCGCCGCGCAGATGCGCGAGACCGGCCTGCAGTTCAGCGCAGCGCGTGTCGATGTCCAGGCCGACGATGTGTATCACCCGTTGCGCCCAGGTCACCGAGATCTCGACCCCCGCAATCAGGCGCATACCGGCCTCCCGCGCAGCCACCTGCGCCTCGGCGATGCCCGCCGTGGTGTCGTGATCCGTCAACGCCAGCACATCCACGCCGCAGGCGCGCGCATGCCGTACCAGTTCAGCCGGGCTCAGCGTACCGTCGGAATAGCGGGAATGGCTGTGCAGATCATGGCAACCGCTCACAGCGCCCTCACCCTGCCAATGCAACCGGCTTCGTTGTAAGATACCGCATCGACCATCTCCCGGATTGCCGCCCGAACCCGCCAATGAAGCTCCTGTTCGATTTCTTTCCTGTCCTGCTGTTCTTCGTCGCCTTCAAACTCACTGGCAACGATATATACATAGCCACCGCGGTCGCGATCGCGGCGGGAATCGCACAGTCCGCAATCTTCTGGTTCAGGCATCGCCGGCTGGAAAAGATGCATGTGATCACCCTCGTGCTGCTGGTGGTGTTCGGCGGGGCGACCCTGCTGCTGCAGGACGAATTATATATCAAGTGGAAACCGACCGTACTCAACTGGCTGTTCGGTCTGGTCTTTATCGCCAGCCAGTTCATCGGGGAGCGCCCCGTCGTCCAGCGGCTGATGAATCATGCCATCACCCTGCCCCGGCAGGTATGGTACCGCCTGAATCTGGCCTGGTCGGCGTTTTTCATCGCCACAGGCTTCATCAATCTGTACGTGGTGTATAATTTCGACACCGATACCTGGGTCAATTTCAAGCTTTTCGGGATCATTGGCCTGACAATTGTGTTCATCATCGCGCAATCGTTTTACATCAGTCGTTACATCACGCATGACACCGATGGCGGGGACAACAACTGAATGATCTACGCCTTCCTGTGCGAAGACAGGGAAAACAGCCTTGAGGCGCGCCGCCTTCACCGGCCTGCCCATCTGGAACGGCTGGTCGCGCTCAAGGACCAGGGCAGACTGCTCCTTGCCGGACCGCACCCCGCCATCGACAGCATGGACCCGGGGACAGCGGGCTTTACCGGCAGCCTGATCGTGGCGGAATTCCCTTCCCTGCAAGAAGCCCGGGAGTGGGCGGACGCCGAACCCTTTCTGAAAAACGGTGTCTATAAATCAGTCAACGTCAAGCCCTTGATAAAAGTGCTTCCCTAACCTTGATCGGGTGCCCGCGCACAGACTCCGACTTGACGCCGGACGCGACCTCCGGCCTGTACCGTCGTTATTTCATACATCGCGTTCAAAAACCGAAGGAATCACTCATGCACATGTCGCATCACTCCGTTCTGATGACCGCCGCCATTACCGGCCTGCTCCTGGCACAAATTCCGGCGCACGCTGAACCGAACCCGGCGGGAGGGGCGAGCCCCAGGGTCATCGCTGTCATCAACGGACAAAATGTGACCAACGCCGATTTCGGCACCTTTGTCAGCACCCGGATTGGCCAGAGCGTCTTGCCGGCAAACCTGAACCAGCAGCAGCTCAACACATTACAGGATGAATTCATCAACCGTGAACTGGTATATCAGGACGCGGTGGCGAAAGGCCTGGACAAGAATCCCGAGGTGGCGATCGCCATCGAAAACCAGCGCCATAACATCATCGCCGGTTACGCGCTGCGCCAGATCGCCAGCGTACCGCCGAGCGACAAGGCACTGCAGGACGCCTACAAGACCCTGGCCTCGAAACCGGTGAAGGAATATCGGGCGAGCCACATCATGGTCAAGACTGACGCCGACGCCCAGAGCCTGATCGATCGCCTCAAAAAAGGGGAAGACTTCGCCCGGCTGGCGCGGGAAAATTCACTCGACCCCACCGCCCAGAACGGCGGTGAGCTCGGCTGGCTGCCAGCGGATCAGATCGCACAGCCGATACGTGATGCGCTGGGCGCCCTGAAGACGGGAACCTTCAGCACGACGCCCGTGCAGACCCAGTTCGGCTGGCATGTGCTCAAGCTGATTGAAACCCGCATCCTCCCGCCTCCCGATTTTGATGCGGTGAAGGACGATCTGGGCCGGCAGCTGCGCAACGAGAACATCGGGAAATATATCGCCCAGCTGCGTCAGCACAGCAAGATCGACATCAAGAGCGACGAATAAACGGCCCGCGGGCCGAAAGCCCGCCTCAGGGCACGGTCATCGATTCCGGCGGCGGGAACTCCCCGGTGAGGGCGCGCAGGAAGGTGACGATATCGCTCACCTCGTCCCCGGTTACCTCCAGATCGAATTGCGTCCTGGCCATGACGCGCACCGCCTCCTCCAGAGTGGCCACCGAACCGTTGTGAAAATACGGGGCGGTCAGGGTCACATTGCGCAGGGTCGGCACCCGCCAGAGATATTTGTGGTCCTCGCGGCCATCGATATGAAAGCGTCCCATGTCGGCGCCAAGCAGGCGGTATTCGTCGTCATAGCGACTGCCACGCAGGTTCGGGAACAATTCATAGAATCCTTCCCCCATCGGGATAACCAGACCAGGCACGGGGCCGGCAAAATTTACCCAGAAATGACACGCGGCGCAGCCCTTCTCCACGAATAGTCGATGTCCGCGCAGGGCCGCCTCTGACAGGGCCGAGACATCGCCTTCCAGATAGCGGTCGAATGGCCCGCGCGGGGTCGCCAGCGTGCGCACGTAAGCCGCGAGTGCATGAACAGCATTGCGGTATTTAACGGGACGCCAGCCGTCGAACGCCGTGGAGAACTGCTTCCGGTACAGGGCGAGCTTGCGCAAGGGGACAATCGCCGCGTCGGGATCCGGCTGACCCATGATCGCGGGGTCGACGATATGCCGGGCGATCGCATCCTCCAGGCTCGCCGCGCGCCCATCCCAGAAATAAGCGGTCTGATAGGCGGCATTCCACAGCGTCGGGGTATTGCGCGTCGTGACCCTGCCCCGCGCGCCGGTCGACAGGCTCAGGCCGTCGGCGCCGCCACGCCGCAGGTCGTGACAGGAATTACAGGAGACGGCGCCATCGACCGACAGCCGCGGATCGAAAAACAACTGCCGCCCCAGCGCGATCTTCTCCGGCGTCTGCGGATTGTCCGTGGGAACAGGCGGCGACTCCGGCAGCGGGCTGAACGGTTCGAATGCGCGCGTCTCCGGCGCCGCCAGCAAGACGCACAACGCCATTCCGGCCAGGGTGCAAGTTCGCAAGACTGTAAGCATGGGAATTCCAGCCAATAAACGTGCGCTGACGCGCGTTCTACATCAGATCCAGGGTATGGGGTTTGTCATAGGATTCCACCAGCCGCACCGCGTCCCGCCATTGCGGGTCCCGGCGCAGCTCGTCGTATCCTGCGCCGCCGCGCCCGTGCATGCGCGCCAGCCGCAGCTGCGACGCCGGATTATTCCATTGCGCGAGCACCTCGACAAGTTGCGCCACCGGCTCCGCGCCATGACACACCAGCAGCATGTCGCAACCGGCGTCCAGGGCGGCGCGCGCGCGTGCCGGCATGTCACCGACGCCCACCGCCCCTCCCATATGGAGATCGTCGCTGAAAATCACACCCTGGAAGCCAAGGCGGCGGCGCAACACTTCCTGCAGCCAGAAGCGCGAGAAGGTTGCCGGCGCGGCATCGATGTCACGGTATACCACATGCGCGGTCATCAGCGCCTCGATCCCGCTCCCGACCATGCGCTCGAACGCCAGCAGATCCTCGCCCTCCAGATCCCGATCCGGCCGCGGATCCACCGGCAGTTCGAGATGGGAATCCTGCGCGACGGAACCGTGACCGGGGAAATGCTTTCCGGTCGCCACCATGCCGGCGC
The DNA here is from genome assembly GCA_020845975.1 of Gammaproteobacteria bacterium. Lineage (GTDB taxonomy): Bacteria > Pseudomonadota > Gammaproteobacteria > SZUA-140 > SZUA-140 > JADJWH01. The sequence continues at coordinate 6,013 of JADLET010000025.1, forward strand.
GCCGCATGCCGCGCACGTAACTCTGGGCGAGCCCGGCGACGGTTGCGGCGTCGCGATGGAATGCGCGGTCGCCGATGACCTGGCTGACCCCGCGGGCAAGATCGAGCACCGGCGCGAAACTGATATCCACGCCCACGCTGCGCAGCTCGGCCGCCATGAGCCAGCCGGTCGCCTCCGCGCAGTGGCGCGCCTGGGCGGGATCGCTATCGAAAAGCTCGCCGAGACGGGCCACGGCCGGCAGCAGGGTAAAGCCCGCGCGGAATCGCTGCACGCGGCCGCCCTCCTGATCAACGGCGATCAGCAGCGGCGGATCGCGCAGGGCGTGGATCTCGGCCGTCAGTGCGGCGACCTGGACTGGTGACTCGTAATTGCGGGTGAACAGGATCACCCCGCCGACCTGCGGCCGCCGCAGCAACTCACGTTCCTCGGCGCTCAGACCGGTCCCGGCCAGGCCCATCATGATCGGTCCCAGTGACACGCCTCCCTCCTCCCTATTTCCGCTGCCTCACCGGCGACCCCGTTCCGCCAGATGCACGTCCAGGTGGTCACGCAGATGATCGCCCAGCATGTTAACCGCCAGCACGACCAGCATCAACGCTACGCCGGGCACCAGCATCATATGGGGCGACACCAGCATGTAACGCCCGCTGTCGCGGATCATGCTGCCCCAGGAGGGTGTCGGCGGCTGGATGCCGAGACCGAGAAAGGACAGTCCGGCCTCGGCGATGACGACGCCGGCCACGCCGAAGGTCGCCTCGATGATCAGCGGCGCGGTGATCAGCGGCAACAGATGGCGCAGCACGATGCGCGTGCGGCTGGCGCCCAGCGCCACCGCCGCCTGCACATGCTCCCGATCCTTGAGAGACAATACCTGCGCGCGCGCGAGCCGCGCGAAACCGACCCAGCCCACGGTTACCAGTGCGATCACCACGTTGTTGATCCCCGCCCCAAGCACGCCGGCGAGCGCGATGGCGAGCAGGATGCCGGGGAAGGCGAGAAAGACATCGATGACGCGTGTCGTCGCGTGATCGATCCAGCCCCCCAGATAGGCGCTGACCGTGCCAATAAGCGTCCCGGCGCAGGCCGAGATCAGCACCACGAAGAAGGCGACAAAAAAGGAATAACGCGCGCCAACCACGACTCGATCCCACAGCGGGCGCCCCAGATCGTCGTAACCGAACCAGGAACCGTCCCCAGGCGCCGCGAGGATGCGTGTGAGATCCACCTCGTCCGGCCGCAGCGGAAACATCATGCCCGCGCAGGCGAGCAGCAACCACAACCCGATCACCAGTCCACCGAACCACAGACGCATCATCAGGCCACGCCTCCGAAACGGATGCGGGGATCGAGACGGGCGTAGACCAGATCGGTGAAGGTGTTCACCGCCACGTAGCCCAGGCTGATCAGCAGCACGCAGGCCTGCACCACCGGGTAGTCGCGCCGGTGAATCGATTCGATGGTCAGCAGGCCGATGCCGGGCCAGGAAAACACCGTCTCGGTAATCACCGCGCCGGCGAGCAGCGCGCCCAGCTGCAGGCCAAGCAGCGTGATCACCGGCAGCAGCGCATTGCGCAATGCATGCCGGAAAATCACGGCACGCTCGCTGAGCCCCTTGGCGCGGGCGGTGCGAATGTAGTCCTCCCCCAGGACTTCGAGCAGCGTGGCGCGCAGCATGCGCGAGAGTATCGCCGCCAGCGCAGTTCCCAGCGTGAGTGCCGGCAGTACCAGTGAGGCGGCCTCGTCCCGCCCGCTCACCGGCAGCCAGCCGAGCCAGAGTGAGAACACCAGGATCAGCAGCGGCCCCATCAGAAAATTGGGGATGGAGATGCCGATCATGGAAAAGGACATCGCCCCCAGGTCCCAGGCGCTGCCCCGGCGCGTCGCGGCGATCGTTCCGAGCGGCACGGCGACCAGCATAGCCACGGCCAGTCCGGCCAGGGCCAGCTCGAGGGTGGCGGGCAGGCGCTCGAACAGGATATCCGTAATGGGCCGGCGCGAATAAAGCGACTCACCGAGATCGAAAACGAGCAGTTGACGGTAATAATCCGCCAGCTGAAGATGCAGTGCCTGATCGAGACCGAGGGCATGGCGCAGGGCCTCACGGTCGGCGGGCTGACTCGATTCTCCGAGCATGACCTCGACCGGGTCGCCCGGGATCAGATGAATCAGCAGAAACACCAGCAGCGACACGCCGAACAACACCAGCATCGCGCTGCCGAACCGCGCCAGCAGGAACCTAGTCATGGCGTTGCCTCATGACATTCCTCACGCCTTTCGGCTGGTGATGGGTGATGAGTAATGGGTAAGTCACGGGAATCCAGCCCCATAGCCCGGGATGGGCAACGCGAAGCCCAACGTTTATTCCATTCCCGTCCATGTCGAACTTTCTACAATAACCCATCACCCATTACCCATTACCCATTACCGTCACCCAGTCCTCCGTTATTAACACCCGCGTCCCGACCTCCACCAGGTCGAACAGACGAATGACATCATCATTGCGCACGCGCACGCAACCGCGCGAACCCGGCGCGCCGAGGGAAACCTCATCCGGCGTGCCATGAATATAGATATAGCGCTGTCGCGAATCCACCTCGCCTCCGCAGTTATGGCCAGGCTCGAGCCCCTCCAGCCACAGGATGCGGGTCAGTATCCAGTCGCGGCCAGGCGTGGCGGCGGCGTATTCTTTCGAATAGAGCTCCCCGGTCGGCTTCCTGCCGACGAAGACCGTGTTCGGGGGGCAGGCCGCGCCGATCTTGGCATGGATTGTATGCCAGCCGCGCGGGGTGCATTCGCTTCCATTCATTTCCCCGGGACCGTTTCGCGCCGTGGACACCGGGATATCCATCAATATCGCGGAACCTTCGCGCAGCCACAGTCGCTGCCGGCCGATGGAGATTTCCACGACGCGTTCTTTCACCATATCCGGCGCATCCTGCGTATCCCGTTCAATCATTTCGCCGCTATGTTAGCAGGGCGCCGCCGTTCCACGTAGACCAGCCCATCGTAGTTCCCGTCGGCCGAAACCTGGTAACCCGCGATATCGTTCCGGGCAACGAAGACATGGTCCTCGTACCACAGCGGTACATAGGGCAGCTCCTCCAGCAGATCGGCCTGCACGGCACGGTAGAGCACCGCCTGTTCCTCCAAGGTGCCCGCCGCCTCCGCCTGCTCGATCAGACGGTCCACCGTGGCGCTGGCGAAACGCCCGCGGTTCGCTCCGTCCGGGGGGATCGAGCTGCTGTGGAAGGCATAGCGGAAGATCTCCGGCAACTTGATCCCGACCCACATCAGGCTGTACATCTGGAAATTTCCCGCCTTGATGTCGCCGTAGAACGTTCCCCAGTCCAGACTCCTGATCTCGACCAGGACACCGACCGCGTCGAGCTGGCTCTGGATGATGGTGGCGAGGCGCAGGCGAAACGGATCGGTCGAGGTCTTGTAGACGATGCGCAACGGATGCTCCGGACCGAAACCCGCCTCGCGCAACAGGCGCCGGGCGCGCGCCGGATCATAGGAAACCTGCGCGAGCCCCGGGTTGCCGGCCCAATGTTCGGGCGGCAGGACGGCGCTCGCGGGATGCGCGGCGCCGCCCAGCACATATCTGACGATGGCGGCACGATCCAGCGCGCTGGCGATCGCCGCGCGGACGCCGGGCTGTCCGGTGGCGGAATTCTGCAGGTTGAAACCGAGATAGGCGAAATTCGTCCCGCCCCCTTCCTGCACGGTGATTCCGGACTGGCGCTTGAGATAGGTGATCATCTCGGGCGGAAGGTCATTCTGCAGCATGTCGATCTCTCCCCGCAGCAGCTTGAGCACACGCACCGTCGGGTCGTTCACGGCGATGAATTCGAGCCCGAGTCCGTTGTCGCGCCGGCGCAGCTGAAGGCGGCCCTCGCTGGCCCAGGCCGCCAGCTCAAAGGGACCGCTGCCGACCGGCTCGCGGTTGAAAGCATGCCCCGATACGATCAGCTCCGCCGGCAGGATGCCAAGGACCAGACGGCCGGGAAACAACAGGTCAGGTTGCCGCAGATGGAATTCCACCACCTCCTCGCCGTCGACCGCGACCGCTTCGATATTGGCCAGCGACAGGCGATGCGGTGAGGCATTGCGCGGGTCCAGGATGTAGTCGTAGGTCGCCTTGACATCCCGCGCGGTGAGCGGCGCGCCATTACTGAATCCCGGCCGCGGCGCACGCAGGGTGAATCGATACAGCGTCGGGCTGATCTGCTTCCATTCGGCCAATTCCGGCCGCGGCATCGCGCTGGCGTCGAAATCGACCAGATGCTGGTAAAGCAGCCGATTGATGCGAACCGATACGGCATCGGTCGCGAAGCGGGGATCGAGCGTCACCGGCATCACGGGCACACCGAATCGCAGCCCCTCGTGCGGTGTCCGGCCACAGCCGCACACGACCAGCAACGCGGCCAGTATCAGGACCGCGCGCCACGGCGCGGGACCGGATTCGCTTCTCACCATCGCGTATACGGGGTCTGCGCCAGATATACGTTGTAGTAACGTGGATCAGCGGACACCTCGGCCCCGACCCACGACGGCCGTGGAAACACGGTGTTCTCGTGGTCCAGCTCGATCTCGGCAATCACCAGGCCGCGATTCACGCCCTCGAACACGTCGATCTCCCACACGAAGCCGCCGTAATCGACGAAGTGGCGCGTCTTCTCGACCAAGAGCCCGCTGCACAAACGATCCAGCATCTCCTCGCCATCGGCAAGCGGAACCGGGTATTCATATTCGGTCCGCACGATGTCCAGGGTGGCGCTCTTGATATTAAGATGGGCGTTCGCTCCGGACACGCGCACGCGCACCGAACAACGCCCCTCATTCGCGAGATACCCCTGGCGATAGTGGGCGCTCGACCTCACCTGGTCTCGCCAGTCATCGCTCGTGACGAGGAATTTACGCTCTATTTCCTGTGCCATGCGGTCGTGGTCCCTTCCGCGCGCGGCGCGGTTCTGCGATATATGGCCAGGTCCGCCGTAACCAGACGCACGCCATTCATTCGTGCCAGGCGCCGAGAAATTCGCCGAAGTGGGAGTGCCCCTCCCGCGCCAGATAGTCGCGCAGCAGGCGGCATTCCTCCTCGTACCGCGCGCGGCTCATGCGCCCGCGCATCAGTTCAAAGCGCAAATAGACGAGATAGGTATTCAACACATCCGTCTCGCAGTAATTACGGATGCCTTCGATGTCACCGGCGAGGAAGCTGCCCCACACCTTCGAGCCATCCATACCCAGCTTGCCGGGAAAACCGAGCATGGTGGCGATCTGGTCGAGCGGCGCGACCGCCCTCCCCTGGTAGCCGGCCAGCACATCCATCAGATCGATGTGGCGCCAGTGGAACCGGCTGAGATAGTTGCTCCAGCGAAAGGCGCTGTCCTCGTCGCCGGTTTCCCAGTAACGCGGCGCGGCGATACCGTGCAACAGCGAGCGATAATGCAGCACCGGAAGATCGAACCCGGAACCGTTCCACGACACCAGGTTGGGAGTGAACTTGTCGATGCCGTCGAAGAAACGCCGCACGAGCTCCTCCTCCGGGGCGTCGGGATCGCCGAGCGACCACACCTTGAGCAGGTCGCCGGAGCGCACGACGGCGGAGATCGCGACCACACGCTGCAGATGCAGGCGCAGGAAGTCATGCTCACCGGTCTCCTGGCGACGTTTGTGGAACATGACGTTGGCGACCTCGGCGTCATCGAGACCGTCCAGACCATACAGACGCCTTCCGGAGGCCACGTCCGGCACGGTCTCGATGTCGAAGACAAGGACGTTCAGCCTCACGGGGTTTCATCCATTCCGAACACGCCGGTGGACAGATAGCGATCACCACGGTCGCAGGCGATGGCGACGATGACGCCGTGATCGATCTCGGAGAGCAGACTCAGCGCGGCGGCAACGGCGCCGCCGGAGGAGATGCCGACGAAGATGCCTTCACGTTCAGCCAGCGCGCGCGCGGTATCCTCAGCCTCCTGCTGCGTGACGTCGATGATCCGGTCCACGCGCGCCGGATCATAAATCCTGGGCAGATACTCGACCGGCCAGCGCCGGATGCCCGGGATATTGGCGCCCTCGCCCGGCTGCACGCCGACGACCTGCACCGCCGGGTTCATCTCCTTGAGATAACTGGAGGTCCCCATGATGGTGCCGGTGGTGCCCATGGAGCTGACAAGGTGAGTGATCGTCCCCTGCGTATCGCGCCAGATCTCCGGCCCGGTGGATTCATAGTGCGCGCGCGGATTGTCCGGGTTGGAGAACTGGTCCAGCATCACCCCCTTTCCCTCGGCGACCATCCGCCGGGCGAGGTCGATCGCCGCCTCCATGCTGCCCGCCTGTGGCGTCAGGATGATCTCGGCGCCGTAGGCGCGCATCAGCGCACGGCGTTCAATGCTCATATGCTCGGGCATGATCAGGATCATGCGGTAACCGCGGATCGCCGCGGCCATCGCCAGCGCGATACCGGTATTCCCGCTGGTCGGCTCGATCAGCGTATCGCCCGAATGGATGTCACCGCGCTCCTCCGCGCGACGTATCATGCTCAGCGCCGGGCGGTCCTTGACCGAGCCCGCGGGATTGTTGCCCTCGAGCTTCAGCAGGACAGTGCTGCCGGAGCGGCCTGGCAGGCGCTGCAGCCTGACCAGCGGGGTGTTCCCGACAAAGTCCTCGATCGTGGGGTAGGAAACGTTCATGAGTAGCTGATTGCCCGGGAAACAAAGGTTTTTCATTGTATCCCCGCGCGCCGCGATGCGGCAACTTGAAGCGCCGTCGCGCGCGACGGCGACCGGCAATAAAAAAGGGGCTTGCGCCCCTTTTTCATCCACATCGATCCAGTGGCGGACTCAGCTGTTTTCCACTTCTTTCATGCTGAGGCGGATACGGCCCTGCTTGTCGATCTCGAGCACCTTGACCTTGACGATCTTGCCTTCCGACAGTTTGTCGCTGACGTTGTCGACGCGCTCGTTGGATATCTGCGAGATGTGCACCAGACCGTCCTTGCCCGGCA
>JADLET010000026.1 GCA_020845975.1 Gammaproteobacteria bacterium
GAGCCGTTCGACTCGGTGATCTCGGAAACCACGCGGATCACGTAAGGAAAGCTGTCCATGTCCGGCAGCACCGCGGCAACGCCGCGCTTGGCAAGCCGGCCGTGGCCGATCTCGCGGCGCTTCGGCGAACCGACCATGCCGGTTTCGCCGACGCTGTAGGGCGGGAAATTGTAATGCAGCATGAAGGGATCCTTGCGCTCGCCCTCAATGGCGTCGATGACCTGCGCGTCACGGCCCGTGCCGAGCGTGGTAACCACCAGCGCCTGGGTCTCGCCGCGGGTGAACAGGGCCGAGCCGTGCGCGCGCGGCAGCAGCCCGACGCGTATGGAGATCGGCCGCACGGTGCGCGTATCACGCCCGTCGATGCGCGGCTGTCCCGCCAGGATGCGCTCGCGCACGGTCTTCTTCTCGACCTTGCCGACAGCGCCCTTGACCGCGTCCTCTGACCAGGCGGCACCTTCTCCGCCGGCCAGCCTGCCGACGACGTCGGCGCGGATCTCGGACAGTCGTGTCTGGCGTGCCTGTTTCTCCTGAATCTGGTAGGCGGCGGCAATGTCAGTGGCGCATTCGGACTGCACGCGCGCCTGCAGATCACGGTCCTCTTCCGGCGCCTGCCAGTTCCAGGGCTGCACTCCGGCCTCGGCGGCCAGCTCGCGGATGGCCTTGATTACCGTCTGCTGCTGTTGATGACCGAACAAGACAGCATCCAGCATGACTGCTTCCGGCAGCTCGCTCGCATCGGATTCCACCATCAGCACCGCATTCTCGGTCCCCGCCACCACCAGATCGAGCTGCGAGCCGGCCAGCTGGGTCAGGGTTGGGTTTATGATGAAATTGCCGTCGCGGTAACCGACACGGGCCGCGCCGATCGGGCCATTGAAGGGCAGGCCGGACAGCGCGAGCGCCGCGGAGGCGCCGATGATGGCCGGGATATCCGGATTGATCTCCTTGTCCAGCGAGACCACGGTGGCAATGACCTGGACTTCGTTGGTGAATCCCTTGGGGAACAGCGGGCGGAGCGGACGATCGATCAGGCGGGAGGTAAGGGTTTCCTTCTCGGTGGGGCGGCCCTCGCGTTTGAAAAAGCCGCCCGGTCTCTTGCCGGCGGAATATGTTCGCTCCTGGTAATTCACGGTGAGCGGAAAGAAGTCCCGCCCCGCCACCGCCACCTTCTGACCAACTGCAGTCACCAGCACAACGGTATCGCCCATGCGGACCATTACGGCGCCGCTCGCCTGTCGCGCTATCTCGCCGCACTCGAGGACGACCATGTGGTCGCCGTACTGAAATGTCTTTTTAACTGGGGTCACGGTAAGTTCCTTAAGACTGGATGGGATCAGAGATCACTGACATACGCCTGGCGGGACAAGCCGCCGGCGCAGGAAACGGCCATAAGCGGGCGACGGCGTCGCCCGCTTCGCACCGTAGCAGTGGGTGATGATTACTTGCGCAGGCCAAGGCTGCCGATCAGGTCCTGATAGCGCGTCACGTCGCTGATGCGCAGATAATCGAGCAGCTTCCGGCGCGAGCTCACCATCTTCAGGAGTCCCTGACGCGAATGATGGTCGTGCTTGTGTTCCTTGAAATGATCGGATAACTGATCGATGCGCGCCGACAACAGCGCCACCTGAACCTCGGGTGAACCGGTATCACCGGCGAAGCGTTGATACTTCTTTACCACGTCTGCTTTTGCTTGAGCGTCTAATCCCATCGCGATTCCCGTTTTAACTGTTTGAGCCGTTTAAAGAGGCGGCTATTTTAGCTTGTATTCCCTGCGGCTTACAAGACGATCCTGACGACCGCCCGCCGGCGGTCCCTTCAGCAGTTCACCAGGCGCTTCGGCGCCACCCGGCCGTCCTCCAGGACATGTCCGATGCCCAGAAAGCGGTCTTCCCGCGTAAATATCCGCACCAGGCCGCATGCCGGCGCATGGGAGACGAAAACGGCCTGCCCGCGGCGCAGGAAAAAGGCCACGTCCGGGGCGAGCCTGACGTCCGGCCAGTGCGCCAGGGCGTCCTCCATCGATATCAGCCGGGCATCCAGAGCCTCGGCCCCCTGTTCAGAGAGTTCGCGCAGCGTCTCCGGCGCGGTCATCCGGCTCATGTCGAACCCGCCCACCCCGGTCCGGCGCAGGACGCGGACATGGGCGCCGCAGCCGAGCGCCTCGCCGATATCCTCGGCCAGCACGCGTATATAGGTGCCCTTAGAACAATGCACGTCGAGCTCGATCCGGTCAGCCTCGAAGCCCACCACCCTGATCTCATGAATGACAATGGAGCGCGGTTCACGCTCGATCTCGATTCCCTGGCGAGCCAGCCTGTAGAGCGGCACACCGTTGCGCTTGATGGCTGAGTGCATGGGGGGAATCTGTTCAATCGCGCCGGTGAAACGCGCCACGACCTCCTCCACCCGGCCCCGATCCAGACCGGCGACCTCGCGTACACACAGCGTTTCGCCCTCTGCATCGCCGGTCGTGGTGGTGACGCCAAGGCTGATCACGGTACGGTAACGCTTGTCGGCATCGAGCAGGTAACCGGACAGCTTGGTCGCCTCCCCCAGACAGACTGGCAGCAGACCGGTGGCCAGGGGATCGAGACTGCCGGTATGTCCCGCCTTGCGCGCCCGGAACATGCGCTTGACCGTCTGCAGGGCCGCGTTCGAGGTCATCCCGGCCGGCTTGTCCAGTAGCAGTATGCCGTTGACGTCGCGCTCACCTTCCCGTCGCCGTTGCGCCATCCCGGTCAGCCTCCCCCGCTTTTCTTTTTGTCGGCGGCTACCGAGGCATTAATCAGCGAAACCAGACGGGCTCCGTCTTCCTGGGACTCGTCGTATACGAAATGCAGCTGCGGCATCACGCGCAGCACAAGACGCCGGCCGAGTTCATGGCGCAGGAACGCCGCGGCACGGTTGAGCGCCTTAAGCGTGTCACCGGCGGAGCTCTGCTCGCCACCGAGCACGGTCACATAGACCTTCGCATGGGACAGATCATGGGATACCTTGACATGGGCCACCGTCACCATGCCGAGGCGTGGATCCTTGACCTCCTGCCGGATCAGCACGGCGAGTTCGCGCTGGATCTGCTCACCGATGCGCAATGTGCGGCTGTATTCTTTCGACATAATGCTCGACCTGCGCGTGGCTGCGCCGGACCGGCCCGCGGCGATGATGGGCGCGATTCCGACGCGGCGGATTACAACTGCCGCTTGACCTCGACCTTCTCGAAGACCTCGATCTGGTCGCCGACCCTGACGTCGTTGTAGTTACGCACGCCGATGCCGCATTCGGTGCCGGCCTTGACCTCGCTGACGTCATCCTTGAAGCGGCGCAGAGACTCGAGCTCTCCTTCATAGATGACCACGTTGTCGCGCAGGACGCGGATCGGACTGCTGCGCCGCACCGTCCCCTCGACAACCAGGCAGCCGGCGATGGCGCCGAACTTGGGCGACTTGAACACGTCGCGCACCTCGGCCAAGCCGATGATCTGCTCCTTGAATTCCGGCGACAGCATGCCAACCAGCGCCTGCGTCACTTCCTCGATCACGTTGTAAATGATGCTGTGATATCGAAGATCGACGCCGTTTTCCTCCGCCAGGCGGCGTGCCGTGCTGTCGGCGCGCACATTGAAACCGATAACGATCGCGTTCGACGCCAGCGCCAGGTTCATATCGGACTCGGTGATGCCTCCGACTCCGTCCGCGACGATATTGACGGCCACTTCCTTGCCCGACAACTGGGTGAGCGAATCCTTGAGCGCCTCGACTGATCCCTGCACATCGGCCTTGATCAGGAGATTGAGCGTCAGCACGCCTTCCTTGCCCAGCTGCGAGAACACGTCCTCCAGCTTGGTCGCCTTGCGCGCGGCCAGCTTGACGTCGCGGTACTTGCCCTGGCGGAACAGCGCGACTTCGCGCGCGCGGCGCTCGTCGGCCAGCACCACCATCTCATCACCCGCGTTCGGGGTGCCGGACAGGCCCAACACGACCACCGGCATGGAAGGTCCGGCGGCGTCCACCGGCTTGCCGTTCTCATCGAGCATCGCCCGGACGCGGCCGTATTCGCAACCGGTGAGGATGACGTCGCCCTTGCGCAGCGTGCCGTTCTGCACCAGCACCGTAGCCACCGGGCCGCGACCCTTGTCGAGGCTGGATTCAATCACCGTTCCCGCGGCGGCACGATCCCGCACCGCCTTAAGCTCCATCACCTCGGCCTGCAGCAGGATGGCATCGAGCACGTCGTCGACACCCTGGCCGGTCTTGGCGGAGACATAGGTGAAGATGGTATCTCCGCCCCAGTCTTCCGGGATGATCTGCTGCGCGGAAAGCTCGTGCTTGACGCGGTCCAGGTCGGCGTCCGGCTTGTCGCTCTTGTTGATCGCGACAACGACCGGGACCTGCGCCGCCTTGGCGTGCTTGATGGCCTCCAGCGTCTGCGGCTTGACGCCATCATCGGCCGCCACGATCAGTACCACGATATCGGTGATCTTGGCGCCGCGCGCACGCATCGCCGTAAAGGCGGCATGACCCGGGGTGTCGAGGAAGGTGATGACCCCGCGCGCGGTCTCCACATGATAAGCGCCGATGTGCTGCGTGATGCCACCGGCTTCGCCGGACGCGACCTTGGTGCGGCGAATGTAGTCGAGCAGCGAGGTCTTGCCATGGTCGACATGGCCCATGATGGTGACGATAGGCGCACGCGGTGTTTCCTCGCCCTCATGCTCATGGCCGGATTCGAGCACATGGTCCTCGATGGCGTTCTCCTGCAACAGCTGTACCTTGTGCCCCATCTCCTCGACGAGAACCGCCGCGGTCTCCTGATCCAGCACCTGATTGATGGTTGCCATGCTGCCCATGGTCATCATGGTTTTGATGACCTCGGCCACTTTCACCGACATCTTCTGGGCCAGTTCGGCCACCGTAATCGTTTCCGGGATGGTTACAACGCGCACGATCGGCTGGGTCGGTTTCTCGAATCCGTGCCGCGGCGCATTGAACGGCGTCGCCTTCATCTTGGTCTTCTTCTTGCGCCGCGCCCCGCCCGGAGCAGCGCTGACATGCAGCTCCTCGCGGCCGTATTTGGTTCCACGCTCGTCACGCTTCTTGCGACGCTTTCCCTTCTTGTCGCCAGCTTCCTCTGTTTCGGTCGCGGGGGAACGCGGCGCCTCTGTCGGCTTGGCTTCCACTGCGGACGGGACCACAATGATGTCCGGCACCAGTTCGCGTACCGACTCACGCACCGGTTCGACGACAGGTGGCGCGGCCTCCGGTACCGGGGCGGCAACCTCAACAGGCACCGACTCAATCAGCTCGATCGGCTGTTCCTCAACCGCGGGTTCCGCGCTCCCAGGCGCCGGCTCTCCACGCATGGCGTAGGTTCGCTTGCGCCGGTACTCGACATTGACCTTGCGCGTCTGCGGCTTGATACGCCCGTGCGTCGGCGTGGTCAGCTTGAGCTCACCGACTGTCTTGCGTCGCAGCGTGATCTTTTTCGACTCGTCCTTGCCGCTGTCCTTGCCATGCGAGCTGCGCAGGTGTGTCAGCAGCTCCATCTTGTCCTTGTCGCTGATGGTTTGGTCCGCATCCGCGATCGGTAACCCCGCCTCACCCAGCTGCAGGATCAGACGATCGACCGGTATGCCGACCACTTCCGCCAGTTGTCTTACTGTCACGTCCGCCATGTAGTTGGATGCTTCCGTTTCGTGTTTCTATTTCGAAGGTGTTGATCAGCGTTATTGCTGTTGCTCCGCCGCGAACCAAGGGGCGCGCGCGGCCATAATCAGCTCGCGTGCCTGCTCTTCCACGATGCCGTCGATCTCGAGCAGATCGTCAACCGATTGCTCGGCCAGATCCTCCTGTGTCACGATGCCATTGGCGGCCAGTTTGCGCGCCAGCTCTTCCTCCATGCCGTCAAGCGCAAGCAGGTCCTGCGCCGGCTCGCGCCCATCCGTAACCTCTTCGTTAGCTATGGCGCGAGTCAACAACACGTCGCGCGCGCGCGCACGCATCTCCTGCACGATGTTCTCGTCGAACTCGTCGATCTCCATCAACTCCTTGGTGGGCACATAGGCGATTTCCTCAATGCTCGAGAAACCCTCCTGCACGAAGATGGAGGCAATCTCCTCGTCCACGTCAAGCTGCTCCATGAACAGCAGCTTGAGCACATTCGATTCGGCCTCGCTCTTCTCCTCGGCCTGCTGCTCGGTCATTATATTGAGTTCCCAGCCGCTCAACTGACTGGCCAGCCGCACGTTCTGGCCACCGCGGCCGATCGCCTGCGAAAGGTGCTCATCCTTCACCGCCAGATCCATGCTGCCCGACTCCTCGTCGACAACGATGGACTCAACCTCGGCCGGTGACATGGCATTGATGACGAACTGGGCCGGATTTTCGTCCCACAGAATGATGTCGATGCGCTCACCTGCCAGCTCATTGGAGACGCTTTGCACGCGCGACCCGCGCATGCCGACGCAGGCGCCCACCGGATCAATGCGCTCGTCATGGGTCTTGACCGCGATTTTGGCGCGCGAACCGGGATCACGCGCGGCGCTCACGATCTCGATCAATCCTTCGCCAACCTCCGGGACCTCAAGCTTGAAGAGTTCAATGAGGAGCTCGGGCGCGGTACGACTGACGTGCAGCTGCGGGCCGCGCGACTCGGGCCGCACAGCCTTCAGATAGACCCGCAACCGGTCGCCTGGCCGGACAGATTCGCGCGGAATGATGTCCTCGCGGGAGAGCTGGGCCTCGGCATTGGCGCCGACATCCAGCACGATGCTGCCGCGATCGGCACGCTTCACCACACCGGTGAGCAGCTCGCCCACCCGGTCGTGATACTGTTCGACGATATGGGCGCGTTCCGCCTCGCGCACCTTCTGGATGATCACCTGCTTGGCGGTCTGGGCGGCGATGCGACCGAACGCCACGGATTCGATCGGCTCCTCAATAAAGTCGCCGACCTTCGCTTCAGGATTCACATCCAGCGCGTCATCCAGGCGAATCTGGGCGTCGGGATTCTCCATGACCACCGAATCCTCCACCCCCTGCCAGCGACGGAACGTCTCGTAATCGCCCGTATCACGATTGATGGCGACACGCACGTCGACATCTTCGGTATAGCGCTTCTTGGTGGCGGCCGCCAGCGCGGACTCGATCGCGCTGACAATCACGTCCCTGCCGATGCCGCGCTCATTGGACACTGCATCCACGACCATCAGAATTTCTTTACTCATATCCGTTGCCTCTGCCTGATCATTGCTACATATCAGATGTCCGGGACCAGGCGCGCCCGGTCGACATCCCGCAAAGGAAGCTCGATTTCCCGGCCGTCGACCTCCAGCACCACCTGCTCGCCGCGCAAACCCATCAACAATCCCTTGAAATTACGCTGCCCGTTCAGCGGCACATGCAGGCGCAGACGGACTTCCCTGCCCCGAAAACGCTCGAAGTCGCGCGCGCCATCCAGCGGCCGATCCAGCCCCGGCGACGAGACTTCCAGCAGGTAGCGACCCGCGATCGGATCCTCCACATCAAGCACACCGCTGATCTGATGGCTGACCCGCTCGCAGTCGTCGACCGTAATACCGTCCTGCTTGTCTATGTACACGCGCAACGTCTGGTTGCTGCCCTGCGGGGAATACTCCACGGCGACCAGCTCGCAACCGTGCAGCGCCACC
>JADLET010000027.1 GCA_020845975.1 Gammaproteobacteria bacterium
ACGGCGGCGCGCACCTGGATGATGCGGATGCCGGGCGGCTCGCGGACATCGTCCGGCGCGCGCTGGGCGGTGCCGCCGCGGGCGGCGCACGGTGGCTGCTGCTGGCGGCGATGCTGGGATTCGCCGTCGCGCGCGCCCGATCGGAGGGATTCGTCTCCACCCTGACGCAGGTCGCTGCCGGGCGCACGCGCATACCCTGGCGCGCCGGACTGCTCACCGCGGGCGTGCTCATCATGCTCATCGCGGCGACGGCGTCGTTCGCCGGCGCCTATCATGTGCTCGGCACCGACCAGGTGGGACAGGACGTGTTCTATCAGGCCATCAAGAGCATCCGCACGGCGCTCGTCATCGGCACGCTCACCACGCTCGTCATGCTGCCATTCGCCATGCTGCTCGGCATCATGGCCGGCTATCTGCGTGGCTGGATAGATGACCTTATCCAATACCTGTACACTACCCTGAATTCCATCCCCGGGGTTCTGCTGATCGCCTCCGCCATCCTGATGCTGCAGGTCTACATCGATACCCATCCCGAGCTGTTTCAGACCGACGTCGAGCGTGCCGATCTGCGTCTGCTGTTCCTGTGCATGATCCTCGGGGTAACGAGCTGGACCGGCCTGTGCCGTTTGCTGCGCGGCGAGGCGCTCAAGCTGCGTGAGGTCGAATACGTGCAGGCGGCGGTGGCCTTCGGTGTCACGCGCCTGCGCATCATGACGCGCCACCTGCTGCCGAACGTGATGCACATCGTGCTGATCACGGTGGTGCTTGATTTCAGCGGGCTGGTGCTGGCCGAGGCGGTGCTTTCCTACGTCGGTGTCGGCGTCGATCCCTCCACCGACAGCTGGGGAAATATGATCAACGGCGCGCGCCTGGAAAGGGCGCGCGAGCCGGTGGTGTGGTGGTCGCTCGCCGCGGCCTTCGTCTTCATGTTCACGCTGGTGCTGGTGGCGAACCTGTTTTCCGACGCGGTGCGCGACGCCTTCGATCCGCGCCTGCGGGGCAGCTGAGCAGCGTGCCGGCATGAGCGATCCGCTGCTGAGAGTCGAAGGACTGTGTACCCGCTTCGAGACGCGGGACGGCGTGCTGCGCGCGGTCGATGACGTGAGTTTCGACATCCGCCGCGGCGAGACCTTCGCCCTGCTGGGCGAATCGGGTTGCGGCAAGTCGATGACCGCTCTGTCTCTCATGCGGCTGGTCCCGGCGCCTGCCGGGCGCGTCGCCGGGGGGCGTGTCCTGCTCGGCGGCGAGGACCTGTTGGGCCTGTCCGAGGCGGCGATGCGCCGGGTGCGCGGCAAGCGCATCGCGATGATCTTCCAGGAGCCGATGACCTCGCTCAATCCGGTACTGACGATCGGCGGGCAGATCGCCGAGTCGGTGCGCCGGCATCGTGGCTTAAAGGGCGCGGCGGTAACGCGCACGGTGCTGGAGCTGCTCGACGCGGTCGGTATCGCCGACCCGGCGCAACGCGAGCGTGAGTATCCGCATCAACTCTCCGGGGGCATGAAGCAGCGCGTGATGATCGCGATCGCGCTGGCGGGGGAGCCGGATCTGCTCATCGCCGACGAGCCCACTACCGCGCTTGATGTCACCATCCAGGCGCAGGTGCTGACGTTGCTGCGACGCCTCCAGCGCGAACGCGGCATGGCGATTCTGCTGATCACGCACGATCTGGGCGTGGTGTCGGAGATGGCGGATCAGGTTGCGGTGATGTATGCGGGTCAGATTGTTGAGCAGAGCGCGCGCGGCCCGTTTTTCGCCGCGCCCCGCCATCCCTACAGCCGCAAGCTGTTCGAATCGCTCCCGAAGATCGAGAAGCGCGCGCAACCCCTGGCTGTTATCCCGGGAATGGTCCCCTCGCTGGCGCGGACCTTCACCGCCTGCCGTTTCGCCGATCGCTGTGATTTCGCCTGGCAGACCTGCCGCGAGGCCATGCCGCGCTGGATCCATGTCTCGGATGAACAGGCGGCGCGCTGTCACCTGCTCGATGCCGGGGTGGCGCAGGCGCCCGATCGCGCGGCCCCGGCGGCGGCGCCGGTCGTGCGCCGGCAGCGTGGCGCGGACCAGGCTGCGCCGTTGCTGGAGGTGGATGGGCTGAAGGTGCATTTCCCGATCCGGCGCGGTCTGCTGAAGCGTATCGTCGGCCAGGTCTACGCAGTGGACGATGTCTCTTTCAGCATCGGCCGCGGGCGCACCGTCGCACTTGTCGGCGAGTCGGGCTGCGGCAAGACCACCATCGGCAAGTCCATCCTGCAGTTGATCCGCCCCACCGCCGGGAGCATCCGCTTCGAGGGCGAGGAGCTGACCGCGCTCCAGGGTGAGCGGCTGCGCCGGCGGCGCTCCGATTTTCAGATCATATTCCAGGATCCGTTTTCGTCGATGAACCCGCGCATGCTGGTGGGGGACATCATCGAGGAGGGTATGCGGGCGCTCGGTCTGGAAGCGGATTCGACGCGGCGCCAGGCGCGTGTCGAGGCTTTGCTCGAGCAGGTCGGCCTGCCGCGTGACGCCGTGCGGCGTTATCCGCACGAGTTCTCGGGTGGCCAGCGCCAGCGCATTTGCATCGCGCGCGCCCTGGCGGTCAATCCGCGCCTGCTGATCTGCGACGAGCCGACCAGCGCGCTCGACATCTCCGTGCAGGCGCAGATCCTCAACCTGCTGCAGCGGCTGCAGGACGAGATGGGCCTGTCCTATCTGTTCATCACGCACAACCTGTCGGTCGTGTCCTATCTCGCCGATGAGGTGGCGGTGATGTATCTCGGCCGTATCGTTGAGCACGGCACGGTGGATGATGTCCTGGGCAGTCCCAGGCATCCCTACACCCAGGCACTGCTGTCGGCGATTCCGGTGATCGATCAGTCCACCCGGCGCGAGGTGATCCGGCTGGAGGGCGATCTGCCGTCCCCGGCCAGGCCGCCCTCAGGCTGTCATTTTCATGTGCGCTGCCCGCATGCCATGGCGCAGTGCCGCGCGCACTACCCGGCGGTCACGCGGCTCGGGACAACGCATACGGTGCGTTGCTACCTGTACGAGGCCGATGAGGCGTCCGAAGCCGGCTGCTAGCCCCCGCCCTGCTGTGGCGAACGCGCCAGCGCACTGTGGCGCACCGAATACACGAAGTAGATCACCAGTCCCAGCGCGAGCCAGGCCGCGAACCTGATCCAGGTTACCAGCGGCAGGCTGGCCATCAGATACAGACAGAAGGCGATGCCGAGCAGCGGCGCGACGGGCATCCACGGGCTGCGGAACGGGCGCGGCAGGTCGGGGTGCGTTCGGCGCAGGGAGATGACGCCGCCGCACACCAGCACAAAGGCGGCCAGCGTGCCGATGTTGACCAGTTCGGCGACATCCCCGATCGGGGTGAATCCGGCAATGGCGGCCATGACGACGCCGCTGGCGAGGATGGTGCGGACCGGTGTCTTCGTTCCCGGGTGGATGCGCGAGATGCCCGGCGGCAGCAGGCCGTCGCGTGACATTGCCAGGAAGATGCGGGTGAGGGCGTAGAACAGCACCAGCATCACCGTCGTCAGGCCCGCGATCGCTCCGGCCGCGATCACCGCGGACGCCCACTGGTGGCCGAGACGCAGCAGTGAGTCCGCCACCGGCGAGGCGACGTTGAGCGTGTGATAGGGAACGATGCCGGTGAGCAGTCCCGAGACGAGGATGTAGATCACTGTGCAGACGCCGAGCGAGGCAATGATGCCGATTGGCACGTCGCGGGGCGGGTTGATCGTCTCCTCCGCGGCGGTCGAGACGGCGTCGAATCCGATGTAGGCGAAGAAGATCAGCGCGGCGCCGCTCGCCACGCCATCCCAGCCGAAGGGCAGGAACGGGATCCAGTTGCCGGGGTCGACATGGCCGAAGGCGACCGCGATGAAGACGGCGATGGCGGTGATCTTGATCAGCACCATGGCGGCGTTGAAGCGGGCGCTGTAGTGGACGCCGATGGCCAGCAGGATCGCCAGCACCAGGATCACTGTCGCCGCGGCCAGGTTGATGATGCCACCGTCCGCCGGACCATGCGTCAGATCGGGCGGCAGGGGCAGGCCGAGAGAGGTGAGCGCGTTGTTCAGATACCCCGACCAGCCGATGGCCACCGCCGCGGTGGCGACGCTGTATTCAAGGATAAGGTCCCAGCCGATGATCCAGGCGATGAGTTCGCCGAAGCCCGCATAGGCGTAACCGTAGGCGCTGCCGCAGCCGCCGACCGCGGCGGCCAGTTCCGCGTAGGCCAGCGCGGCGAAGGCGCAGGCGAACCCGGCCAGTACGAAAGACAGTACGATGGCCGGGCCGGCCTTGGTCGCCGCGGCGATTCCGGTGAGGACAAAGATGCCCGCCCCGATGATCGCGCCGATGCCGAGCATGGTGAGGTCGAAGGCGGACAGGCAGCG
Organism: Gammaproteobacteria bacterium; assembly: GCA_020845975.1. Classification (GTDB taxonomy): domain Bacteria; phylum Pseudomonadota; class Gammaproteobacteria; order SZUA-140; family SZUA-140; genus JADJWH01. The sequence continues at coordinate 4,389 of JADLET010000027.1, forward strand.
CCGCAGCCCGGTGTCGCAGTACATATCGGCGTTGATTGCCTTGGTTCGGAAGAGATTCATCACGGAAGATCCTCTGCGCAGCTTATTGATATTATTGGGGCCCCAATGAAATCGTACGCACGCAAATAATGACAGAAAGTCTGAACAGAGCAAGCTATGTGTTTCATTGGCTGACCGAAATCCGGTTTTGCCCTGGCGCTGATCCGGGTCGCGTCCGGGCGCGCATCGAGCCAGATGCGCGCATGAATTGATTGTTAACCTGAGAATTTCTGGATATCTGATTGAATTGCCACGCCTCTTTCAGACGATTGGCGCTGGCATGCTATGGGGCGGGGTGATGGTTGTCGGTCGCGGCAGTTCAGGCGCCCGATCGGAAATGCGCCGCCGCGCCCGGCCTCAAACCGGTGGGCGCGGCGACCTGCGGTGGTCGGTTCAGCCGTTCCGGTACGCCTCGGCGAGTGAAACGGTCCGCTTCCTGGCCTGGCTCAATGCATTTTCCATCAGCGTGACCATGCCGTTCTTGATGGCCTGCTGCCGGAGATCGGCGGCCGTGGCGCCATTCTCCAGCAGGGTGTAGATCTCCGGGGTCATCTCCAGCATCTCATAGACGATGATGCGCCCCTGATAGCCGGTGTGGTTGCAGCGCGCGCAGCCCTTGCTCCGGTAGAAGACCTCGTCCATGCCCACGCCGAGCGACCGGCGCATTTCCTCCGGGGCATCCTCGATCTCCAGGCAGTGGCTGCAGTTCAGGTGCAGCGCGCGCTGGGCGAGTACGCAGGGGAGGGAGGCCTTGAGCTGGCGCGGCTTGACGCCCATGCGCATCAGTTTCATGACTGCCTCGATGGCGTTATCCGCGGACAGCTTGCCCAGCACCAGGTGCTTGTTCAGCGCGGTGTCAATGGCGCAGGCCACGGTTTCCTCATCGCGCAGTTCACCGAACATGACCACGTCCGTGGTCTTCAGATCCATATGGCTGATCAGGCCCGCGTAGCCGGTGCCGGCCTCGAGCTGGACCTGGTCGATTCCGGGCAGGTGATAGCTGACGGGATCCTCCAGCGTGAGGATACGGAGGTTCTGTGCCTTCAGGGCGAGCATCGCCGCGTAAAGTGTGGCGGACTTGTCTGAATTCTCCGGTCCTGTGACCAGCACGATGGAGTAGGTCTTGTTCAGCTCCTCCATGAAGACGAACTCGTCATGTGTGCTCAGGCCGAGCTTGCCCAGCGGGCTCAGGCGAGTCCCTGTATTGAGCAGGTGAACCACTGCCTCCTCGCCGTCGGCGCCCATCCGCAGGGAGATTCTCAGCTCATGGATCAGGTCCTCGCTGACGATCGAGGTGCGGCCCTGTCGTGTGCCGGAGGCCCGGTCCATTCCCGTCATGATCCTGAGCCGGTGCAGCACCTTCGGGTAGAGGATCTTGCTGAAGCGCCGGATCGGGATCAGTGCGCCGTCGATGCGGAACAGCAGCTCGATATAATCCCGCTTGGGCACGAAGTGCACATCCACGGCGTTGCGCTGGATGGCGTCGAGGAAGGTATTGTCGATGAAGCTGATGATCGGTTTGGCGCCGTCGTTCGCGCCGGATTCCGCGAGTTTGTCTGCCGGCGCTGGCGGCACCTTTTCCGCCCCCGCTACCGGGGCCGGCGCGCCTTGCATCCCGGTCGCGCCGTAATACTTGCCGAGCGCCCAGTTGATGTCTTCCCGCGTGGCGATGGTCGGTTCGATGGTGAGGCGGGTGATGAAGCGGAGCAGCGTGAGCGCTTCGGTGTTGGCGGGATCGTCCATCGCCACGACCAGACGATTCTGGTGGATGACGAGCGGAACCAGCATGTATTTCTGGGCCACGTCCGATGGCACCAGGTTCAGGCACTCCAGATCAATATAGAAGTTGCGCAACAACACGAACGGGAGACCGAATTTGTGGGCCAGGGTGCGGTAGATGTCGTGCGCCGAGATGGTGCCCATTCTGACGAGGATCTCCCCGAGCTTCTGGGAGCGGTCTTCCTGCTGGGACTTCAGCGCGGCCTCCAGTTGTTCCGGGGTGATTGTGCCGGCCTCCACCAGCATCGCGCCGATCTGTTTCGAGCCGAACAGGGTGTTGGCGGCCTGTCCCGTCTGTTTGTCGAGCGCCTGTTCAAGCTGTATCGAGTTGGCCGCCAGTCCGCTGGACTTGCGGTCCGTCTTACGGCGGTTATAGGCCGGTTTCTTTTCACCCGCTGCTTCGGACTTGTGGTTTCTGGCGCCGCCGTGCGGATGCGTGGCGACGGCTTTCCCTTCGCCGATGCTGTATTTCTTTACAACCCGGGCCGGGATGAAGATGCGGCTGATGTACGCGCTGCCGACCAGCTGGAACAGGTGCAGTCCTACGTCGTCTACGAAGGAGCCGCGGGTGCGTCCGGTCAGGGAGCGGCCATCGGTGAAGGTGACGTGAAAATCCTCCACCGCGCGCGGCATCGACACGACTCCGGCGTTATCCTGCAGCAGCGGGTGCCTGGCCGTGTTGGTCGGGTGTTTGCTGATGAAATTCAGTTGGCGGAGGTCGGAGAATTTGATGATCGAGCGCCCCATCTCGCTGCTGTGCAGGGTCAGGGTCGCCTGCGGCCCGTCGAGGGCGACCAGTCGTCCGGTGACGGTCTTGCCGTTCATCAGGGTAGCGGCCACCGGCGCATTCAGCAGATTGCCTTCCGCCACCGTCGAACGCAGCGGAGATACGGGAAGATCGATTACGTGGCTGGCGCTGCTCATCATTCTGCATCCTATTGTTATCAATAAATATTCCGCAACCACAGGCCTTCTGCGCGCGTTGGCCTGCATGGGTTTTCGGGCTACGACGTTTGTATCGGCAGCTTTAGGAACTAGCTATAACATAAGGGATTTATGCTGCCCGGGTCCTGCATCCGGGGCATGGGGCGAGCAGGGTTTCGTGCTTCAGTGGCGGAACAATGTATGACCGAGCCCCAGCAGGCGCGAAAGGACATTCAGGCGGAATTGGGTCAGATCGATGCCGTAGGCTCCGTCCGGGAGGCCCTTCTGGATGTCGACGGGCTGCCCGTCACGGTCCTGGGTATAGCTCAGGAGGTCGACCTCGGTTGTCTTCTTTACCGGCTGCTTGTCGCGGTCGAGGATCAGAATGACCTTGGGTCGCAGACGACGGTCGAGATTCTGCTCGGTGATGATGCCCACCTCGCCGGTGCTGAGTTCGATCAGGGAACCGGTGGGATAGATTCCAATGGCCTGGATGAATTCGTCGACCAGTTCGGCCTGGAATTCCTCGTCGCGCATCTCGTGCAGGCGCGCCATCGCATCCGCCGGCGACAATGCCTCTTCGTCGTAGCGGGGGGCGGTCACGCTGTCGTAGAAATCGACAATGCCGGCAATCTTGCCGAGCAGGGGGATCTGGTTACCGCGCAGTCCCCTGGGGAAACCCGTGCCGTTGTAGCGTTCGTGATGGGTGCGCACCGTCCACAGGATGTCTTCATTGATCCCCTGAATATTTTTCAGGATTTCCACGCTGTAATCGACGTGCTTCTTCATGGTCTCATGTTCTTCCATCGTCAGGCGTTCCTTCCTGGTGAGGATCTCGGTCGGCAGTCGAGTGTAGCCAACCTCTGACAGCAGTACACCCATGGCAAGGTTTTCCAGGCGCTCTTTGCGCAGGCCGAGATGACGTCCGAAGGTGATGGCCCAGACCGATGAGCGCACACTGTGGCCATAGGTATAGGTGTCCTTGTCCCGCACGCGCGCGATCCAGATAGAGGCATCGGGGTTGAGCAGGATGCTGTCGATCATCCGGTTCGCCACCTTGCGCGTCGCCGGGATATTCGCGGGTTTCCCGCTCGCGATCTGTTTCATCACGCTTTCAACGGCGGCGGCCATGTCGCGCTGGAGATTGCTTGCGGTGGAGATTTCCTGTTTGATGCCGCGAGTGCGGGTATAACTCGATTCGTTGACCTTCAGGTTGACATAGGCGCGTGCTTCCTTGCCCTTGCGTCCGGAGCGGGCGGGCCTGGATTTCGCAGAGGGATCCACCTCGATCTTGCTCTTGACCATGTCCACATAGACATATCTGCAATAGCTGCCGAGTGTGCGGATCTCGTCGAAGCTTTTGATGTGGAATCCCTGGATTGGGAAAGGCGTGCCGATCCACGGGCGATCAAGGCGGGCGACGTACATGCCGAGGACGAGATTCTGTACGCTGACCTTTTCCTGTGTGAATTCAACCATGATCTTCTTGCGTGCCGGATGACAGCCGGACTGGGACAGTGTTCCGTGAGGTGCCGCGGGCTTACATTTTCTCCTGATTGGGTATCGGCCGGTTGCCGGTGATCCTTATCATCAGCGCCCTGAGGATTCAGGTTTTCTTAAGATAAAACAGTCCGTTGTGTTGTTCCGCGGAGAGTGTTTCCGGCGGCCTGGTTGAGGCTGGTTCCTCCGGATGAGACGCGGAATCGCAGGGGAGGGTTCCCGGGGCGAGTCCCGGAATTCAGATGTTCTCGGTCTGGTTGATGACGTCGACGTACAGCGTCAGCTTCTGGCCGGGGTGCAGGTATTCGTTCTTGCGCAGGGAATTCCAGTTGCGCAGTTCGGTAACCTTGACGTTGAAGCGATGGGAGATGCCTGCCAGCGAGTCTCCCTTGCGCACCGTGTAGTTGATGCGCCGGGTGGTGTTGCTGAGCGGGTGTTGCGCATTCGGTCCTGCGGTCGCGTCCGCATTGGCCTGGCGTGTCTGCCAGATGACCAGACGCTGCCCTATACGCAGGGGATCGCGCGGCGAGATGCCGTTCCAGCTTGCCAGATGTGCCACGGCGACACCGTGCGCGCGCGCGATATCCCACAGTGTGTCGCCGCCGCGCACGGCATACACCAGTTTTTTGCCTGAGCGCGGACTGTTCTGTGCGGCGCGGGTTCGCTCGTCCTGGCTTAGCGCGTAACCGGACAGGCTGCGCGTGGAGATCGGGATGAGCAGCGCATTGCCGGCGCGGATCATATTGCCCTTGATGTTGTTGACACGACGCAGCGCATCGACCGTGGTGTGATGACGATCGGCGATGCCACCCAGGGTGTCTCCCGTGCGGATGACGTAACGTTGCCAGGTCAGCCGGTCCGCGTCGCCGAGTGTCGCTATCCTGGTCTCGAACAGCTCCGCCTTGTCCAGCGGCAGCAGCAGCTGATGGGGGCCGTCAGGGTCGGTGGCCCAACGGTTGAAGGCGGGATTGAGGCGATAGATTTCGTCCAGGCTGGTGTCGGCAAGTTCGGCGGCCTTGGCCAGGTCGATCTGCGCGCCGGTCTGTACCGTGCGGACCACCGGCATGTCGGGGACCGACGGTATCTTGATCATCTGCGCATCGGGATTGGCGAAGAGTTCGGCCAGGGCGAGCAGCTTGGGTACGTAGGCGCGTGTCTCGGCCGGCAGCTGCAGGGACCAGAAGTCGGTGGGTTTGCCGTGACGTTGATTCGCCCGCACCGCGCGTTTGACCGTTCCGGCGCCGGAATTGTAGGCGGCCAGGGCGAGCAGCCAGTCATTGTCGAGCTCGTCGTGCAGGGATTGCAGATAATCGAGCGCGGCTCGCGTCGAGGCGAGAATGTCGCGGCGGCCATCGTACCACCAGTTCAGTTTGAGGCCGTAATGCTGTGCGGTTGACGGGATGAACTGCCAGATCCCCGCGGCGCGGCCGTGCGAATAGGCAAACGGCTGGTACGCGCTTTCGACGATTGGCAGCAGCGCGATCTCCATCGGCATGCCGCGCTCCTTCAGGTTCTCTACAACCACGTACAGGTAGGGGCGCGAGCGGTCTATCGTGCGATCAAGATAGTCGGGATGGCGGACATACCATTCGAGTTCAGCGCGCACGCGAGGGTTGTCGTGGCGGGGGATGCCGTAGCCGGAACGTACCCGCTCCCACAGGTCCGGCGCATCCGTGTGTTCAGCCATCTGTTGCCCCGCGTCGCCCGCTTCGCGATCCGGATCTTCGGCGCCGCGCCCGGCCTGGGCCGGGCTGGTTTCAAGCGTCTGGTGTTCCGGGTCGGGAGGGAACACTGCGCCATTGATCTCATTCCATTCTCCGGATTCGCTTTCCGCGTAAAGATCGCCGGCTTCACTTGCATCATCGGAGTTTTCCGATGGCAGAGCGAGGATCTCGTGCCGCAGGGAGGTATCAGTGGATTCGAGGGAAGACTGGTGCGTCGTCGCGCATCCCGCCATGACAGACAGGAGGAATGCAAGCAGGCCGTTCCGAATTGGCGCGTGTTTGTTGTTGTCCATGATGCGGATTATTTGAGCGAGCCCGGAGTATAACAGTAAATCGGCCCGTTGAAAGTTAACCTTAGTCCGGTTTATCCCTGTTGAATGGGCTCCTCTGTCGGGATGCCGGACGACGGAAGTCTATTGCGTATCCTTCCAGTAGCGTATGGTCGCAAAAACATCGAGTTCAGTGCTGAGGGTTTGGTCGCAAAATCGTTCAGCCGCCTGCCGGATGGCCGGAACATGGCAGCGCAGGAACGGATTGGTGGCCTTTTCCTCAGCAAGGGTGGCGGAGGCCGTGGCGAGATTCCGGTTGCGCAGCCGCCGTGTTTCCTCGATGCGCGCGGCGAGCCTGTGATTGTCCGGCTCCATTCGCGCGGCGAAGCTCAGGTTGGCCAGTGTGTATTCGTGCCCGCAGTGGATGCGCGTCTCATCCGGCAGACTCGCGAGCCTGTGCAGCGATGTCAGCAGCTGCCGCGCCGATCCCTCAAACAGGCGTCCGCAACCGCCCGTGAACAGCGTGTCACCGCAGAACAGCAGTCCGCCGTCATGGTAATAGGCGAGATGATCGAGGGTATGGCCGGGAATCTCGAGTACGCGCAGGCGCAGGCCGCCCGGCGACAACTCGTCGCCTTCGCGCACGGGCACGGTCGGACAGGAGGGGCCGAGGCGCAGCTCCGCCGGCCCGTAGACAGGGACTGGAAAGTGCCGCAACAGGGTGGGGATTCCGCTGGTGTGATCGGGGTGGTGATGCGTGATCAGTATCGCGATGGGACGCAGCTTGTGCGCGGCGAGGGCAGAGAGTGCAGGGGCCGCCTCACCCGGATCGACGATCACCGCCGGCGCCTCCGCGCCCGTCCCGTCAAGGCGGATCATCCAGATATAATTGTCGCGCAAGGCGGGGACTGGGATTACCTGTATCATATGTGCTTTCGGAACAGGCCGGTAACGTCCGGAGCAGGCGATGCAACCTAGGATAGCCCATGCCGCATGACGCGGAAAACAAGCATATGACAGAGCTGGGTGAAAAGCTCTCCGGTGCGGAGGAACGCCGCCGGCTGCGCTCGTGGTACGAGGGGCGGCTCGGCCAGTTGCTGCTCGAATGCGAGCGACGCGAGCTGGACGAGGTGCTGGCCAACTTGTTCGGGTACTATCTGTTGCAGGTCGGCGCGATGATGGATGCCTATCTGCTTGAATCCAGTCGCATACGCCATCAGTTTGTTATGGACAACGCCTGGCCGATGGAGCCATGTCAGGCTCTGCCGGAGCAGGTGATCTGCCTGTGCGGCCAGCCGCAGCGACTGCCGGTTCTGAGCGACAGCGTGGATGTGGTGCTGCTGCCCCACACGCTGGAGTTCGCGCCGTCGGCTCACGAGGTGCTGCGTGAGGCCGAGCGGGTACTGGTGGCCGAGGGCCACGTCGTGATTCTGGGCTTCAATCCCTGGAGCGTATGGGGGATATGGCGCCTGCTGCGCTGGCGCCGTCGTCAGCACGCGCCCTGGCATGGCACGTTCCGCGGCGTCTATCGCATCAAGGACTGGTTGTCGCTGCTCGGCTTCGATATCGTGCAGGTGCGGCCGTATTTTTTTCGCCCCCCGCTGCAGCATGAAACCTCCATGAGGCGGCTGGAATGGATCGAACGCCTGGGGCGGCGCTGGTGGCCGGTGCTGGGCGGCGCCTATCTCATGGTTGCGAAGAAGCGGGTGACCAGGTTGACGCCGATCAAGCCACGCTGGCGGCCGCGGCGCAGTCTGTTGCAGCCCGATGTGCCCAAGCCCACCGTCTGATTCGGAATCGAGATGAAGGATGTCGTGGAAATCTTTACCGACGGCGCCTGCCGCGGCAATCCGGGGCCGGGAGGGTGGGGCGCCCTGCTGCGCTACAAGGGAAAGGAAAAGCATGTTCAGGGCGCCGAGCCGCATACCACCAACAATCGTATGGAGCTGATGGCGGCGATCGAGGCCCTGGCATCGCTGACGCGCCCCTGTCACGTCAGTTTGACCACGGATTCCCAATATGTGAAAAAAGGGATGAATGAATGGCTGGCGGACTGGAAGCGGCGCGGCTGGAAGACAGCCGACAAGAAGCCGGTGAAGAATGCCGACCTGTGGCGGCGGCTGGACGAGGCAGTCGCGCGCCACACCGTAGACTGGCACTGGGTGCGCGGCCATACCGGACATCCGGAAAACGAACTGGCCGACGCGCTTGCAAACCAGGCGATCGACGCCATGATGGCGCGGGGCGGGACGACGCAGCCCTGATCCGGCATCGCCCTTTCATTACCGTTGTGAACAGGATGCATACATGCGACAGATAGTGCTCGATACGGAAACCACCGGTCTGGAGCCATCCCAGGGCCATCGCATCATCGAGATCGGCTGTGTGGAGATGGTCAACCGCCGCCTGACCGGGCGCCATTATCACCAGTATCTCCAGCCTGACCGCGAGATTGATGCCGGCGCCGCCGAGGTGCACGGCATCACCGGCGAGTTTCTGCGCGACAAGCCGCGTTTCGCCGATGTGGTGGAGGAACTTATCGATTTCGTTCGTGGCGCCGAGCTGGTCATACACAACGCGCCCTTCGACCTCGGTTTCCTCCGTCACGAATTCGGGCTGCTGGGGCGGTCGTGGGACGAGGCGGCCTGTAGCGTGATCGACACGCTCGCCCTCGCGCGCGGACGTCACCCCGGTCAGAAGAACAATCTGGATGCCTTGTGCAGGCGTTACGGTGTCGATAATTCCGATCGCTCACTGCACGGGGCGCTGCTCGACGCCGAGATCCTGGCCGACGTCTATCTCGCGATGACCGGCGGGCAGAGCAATCTGCTGCTGGAGGCGGAGCCGGAGGCCGTGACCATGGTCAGTCACGCACCGGTGATCCGTTTGTCGGCCGACCGCGCGCCGCTGCCGGTGATCCATGCGAGCGTGGCCGAGCAGGAAGCGCACGCACGACAGCTGAAGTCTATCGACCGGACGAGCGGTGGGAAGTGCGTCTGGTTGCGGCTGGACGCACAGGCCTGATGCGCGGATCTCCGGTGGCGCCATGATCAAGAGGATCGGCCGTTTTTTTCAGGAGCGCATCCAGCCACCCGAGGCCGGCGGCGGCCACGAGCACGGCTTGCGTCTCGCCACGGCGGCGCTGCTGGTCGAGATGACGCGCGCCGATTTCAGCGTCACCGATCTGGAGCGCGCCGCAGTGGACCGCCTCTTGCGTGAACACTTCGGACTGGATGATGCCGAGACGCGTGAGATTGTCGAGCTGGCGGAGCTGGAGGTAAAGACCAGTGCCTCGCTGTTCCAGTTTACCCACCTCATCGACAAGCATTTCGCGCTCGAGCAGAAAATCTCCATCGTCGAGCTGATGTGGCGCGTAGCCTATTCAGACGAGAAAAAGGATCACCACGAGGAGCATCTGGTGCGCAAGGTCGCCGAATTGCTGCATGTGCCGCATTCAGCCTTCATACGCGCACGCGAACGGGCCGCTGCCGACGCGGAGCAGCGCTGACGCTCGCGCGGATCACTACATCAGGTGTGCGTTGAGGTACATGTGGCTGGCGATGCTGGCGATGTATCCCAGCGCGACCGCCCATGACCAGCGCAGGTGCGCGAAGAACGTATAGACTCCGCGCGCCTGTCCCATCAAAGCCACGCCCGCGGCCGAGCCGATTGACAGCAGAGAGCCGCCGACGCCCGCGGTCAGCGTAACCAGCAGCCATTGTCCGTGTGACATATCCGGGTTCATGGTGAGCACGGCGAACATCACCGGTATGTTGTCGACCACGGCGGACAACAGTCCAATCAGAATGTTGGCCCAGGTGGGTCCGAGATCGACATAGATGAGCTGTGAGACCAGGGCCAGATAGCCCACCGCTCCCAGCCCGCCCACGCACAGGATGACGCCATAAAAAAACATCAGGGTGTCCCATTCGGCGCGCTTCATGCTGATGAAGATATCGAACGGCTTGCGCGACGGTCCGGTGGAGACGTCCATGGCGCCATCCTCCGGGCCGCCGATATGCGGCTCGCGGGTCTCGCTCATTGTCAGTCGGTAACCGTACAGCTTAAGCAGTCCGAGTCCCATCATCATGCCGACAACAGGGGGGAGGTGCAGGAAGTTGTGCATCAGGACCGTTATCGTGATGGTGAGAAAGAACAGGCCGATGACGATGTAGCCGCCCTGTTTGACCTGTACGGAGTCCGCCCGGCCGCTGGGGCGTATCTTCGGCACTGTGATCGACATGATCGCGGCCGGGATGAACCAATTGATCAGCGCGGGTATGAACAGGTCGAAGAACTCGAAGAACTCGACCACGCCTTTTTGCCATACCATCAGCGTGGTGATGTCGCCGAACGGGCTGAAGGCCCCGCCAGCGTTGGCGGCGACCACGATGTTGATGCAGGACACCGTGATGAAGCGGCTGTTGTCCGCGCCCACGGCGATGACTACCGCCGCCATTACCAGCGCGGTGGTCAGGTTGTCCGCGACCGGCGAGATGAAGAAGGCGAGCAGGCCGGTGATCCAGAAGATCGTGCGCAGGGAATAGCCCGAGGTGACCAGGCGCGCGCGCAGTGCCTGGAAGACATTGCGCTCGCTCATGGTGTTGATGTAGGTCATTGCCGCGAGCAGGAAGAGCAGCAGCTCGGAGTACTCCAGTATATGGTGCAGCACCTCGCGCCTTACCGTTTCGGTGTCGCCGATCTCTGTATAGGCAATGGCAATCAGGATCCAGATGATCCCGGCGGCAAGCACCACCGGTTTGGATTTGCGCAGATGAATGAATTCCTCAAGCACGACGAAGCTGTAGGCAATCACGAAGATGGCCAGGCAGGAAACCCCCACCCAGCTGTCGGTGAGATCCAGCAGTGTGCCCGCAGCATGCGTGGAGGATTCCGCGAACGACAATGGGGCCCAGGCGGAGAGCAGCAATGCCGCGAAGGCACGCCAGAGGCGCGACGGCGTGTGTCTTTCCCGGGCAGGGCTGTCTGTGAATGGCGATTGAAGATTCATGGGCCTGGCCTTGTTCGATGGATGGCGGATTTTCCCATGCCGGGTCAGCCCGGTCCAGTGCAGCAGCTTGTCGGGGCGATGCCGCGGCTGGTGTCCGCGGCGTTGTCTCGATGCGGGATATTACTTACAATTTCCATCCCATGCGGTGTATTCTCCGCGATTTCCGTCAGCCTTTTGTGACTCCGGCGCAGCGGAGTCCGCGCAGGGGGTGTATTGCGTCACATTCCGAATCCTTCACATCGTAAGGGGACATTATGAAGCATCCGCACGACGAGATTGCATCCCTCGAGACGCGCCGCGCGACCGGAGGTGGTTTTCCGGTCGTGATGCTCGCGTTCTTGCTGTTGTTTCCCGTGGCGCCTGTCGGCGCGGTGGATCTGAGCGCGGTCTCCAGCGCCGTGGTCAAGCTCTATGTTACACGCCAGGGCTGGGACATTCGTCAACCCTGGGCGCGCGAACAATCGAATCGACGCACCTGCTCGGGCTTTTTCATAAAACAGGGCATTCTGACCAATGCGCATTGCGTGATGGATGCCACCTTCATCCAGATCGAAGTGCCCGGATTGGCGGACAAGATCGAGGCCGAGCGTGTCGCGGTCAATCACCAGAGCGACCTCGCGCTGCTCCGTCCCAGGGATCCAGAGGCCTTGCCGCGCGGAATTGAACCGATTCGCTTCGGCAAGCTGCCCGAATCGCGCGACAAGGTAGTCACTGTGGGCTACGCCATTGGCGGCCGGCAGGTTTCCTATACTGAAGGGGTGGTGTCCCGCATCGACATCATGGCCTACGCGCATAGTGGCTTCGAGAATCTTCTGGTGCAAACGGACGCAGCAATCAATATGGGCAATTCCGGCGGACCGGTATTCTCTGATGAGACCGGCGACTGCGTCGGCGTCGCGACACAGCGATTTTCTGGGACGATTGGATATTTCGTGCCGGGTATGGTGATCGAGCATTTCCTTGCCGACCTCAAGGATGGCAGAGTGGATGGCGTGCCATTCATCGGCGTAAACATGCAGTCGCTGGAGAATCCCGCCCTGCGCGCATCCCTGGGAATGACGCCGGAACAGAGCGGTCTGCTGGTGACCCGGGTCGCGGACCAGGGCGGGGCCGAGAGTGTCCTGCAGGTCAACGATGTACTGCTGTCAGTCGCCGGGGCCAGGGTCTTCAACGATGGACGGATCATCCTGCGCGACAACAGCCGGATCGGCGTGGGCTACGAGATATCCCGCCGTCAAGTGGGTGAGTCGCTTCCGCTGACCGTGCTCCGCAATGGCAAGGTGATCAAGCAGGCTATCACGCTGACCAGCCAGGAATTCAAGGTGATTCCCACTCTGCCGCAGTACGATACCCGGCCGCGCTACTATGTCATGGGTGGTCTGATGTTCCGCGCGGTCGAGCCGAGATATTACATACCCACCGATCCGCAGGCCACCGTGGCGGATATTCCGTTCAACATCCGCAAATACTTCGATACGCCGCGCAATGATATCGACGGCGTCGAGGAGCTGGTGGTCATCAGCGATGTGTTCGAGGCCGAGGTCAATGTCGGTTATGGCGGGCTGGTGGAGAATACCCGTGTCGCGACAGTCAATGGGCACGATATCCGCCGGCTGGAGGATGTCGCCGCCGCGTTCGTCGATAATACCGGGGAATATCAGGTCATCGACCTGGAGGACAAGCGCAGGATCGTGTTGCGTCGCGCGCTGGTCGAGGTCGAGGAGAGCCGCATCCGCCAGCGCTACAATATCCCGTGACGCTGCACGTTATGCGGGTCCCCGGCTTTGCAAAACCGGCGGATGTGCTTCTATACTGGCCGCTCGGCATCCGCGCCGCGCGCGGTCTCCCAGTTTTCATCATGAGGTGAATGAACATGCAGAACGAGACCGGCAACTGGTCCCTGGTGTGCCATCTGGATTTCGGAGGAACGGGCAAGGTCGCGGTGGTTGAACATCGCAACGGAAGCACCGCGGTGCATGCGGTGCCGTCCGCTCCCGCGAGTGGCCAGGCGTTGGGTTACCGCCCGGTATACCTTGGCGTGGCGCGGAACGGCCGAAGTGTGCTGCTGATGGATCCGGTGAGCAAGGTGGTCAGCAGCTCGGACGCACTGCCGGCCGATGCCGCCGCCCATTACGCCTATCCCGAGTCTGGCGCGAATCGCTGGTGGTATTCCAATGATGGTGACGATGAGACCGGCAATGACCCTCTGTGCAGTGGCGGCGGCGCGACCATGACAGTGGTTGCGGAGGGGGCGAGCGGTGCGCCCGAGATCATCGCGTCCATCTGCGTCGGCCGCGGGCACCATGTGCCCAGTTTCAGCGGGCCGGATGCCGCTCAGCCCGGCACGCCGCGCCGCGCCTATGTCAGTAATCTGCAGGATGGCACGATCTCGGTGTTCGGCAACGATCCCGCCGACAAGTCCGGCTATCTCGCGCTGGCCGGCATGATCAATCTGTGTGAGCCGGCGAAGGAAAAAGACGGCGCCATGCAGGCACCGAACAACGCCTTTCCCCACGGCAATGTGTACTCGCCGGTCAGCAGACGTGTCTACAATCTCAATAACGGCTACGGCACCGTGGCGGTGATCAATCCGCTGCGCAATGAGATCGAGGCGCGCGTCGAGTTCAAGGGCTGCAGCAATCTGCTGCTTTCACCCGATGGTCGCTTCGTTATCGGCAAGGGCGCGGATCGCAAGGCCGACCCCGATCACGTGATCGGGCGCCTTATCGTGCTCGACACTGCCGCGGGCAAGGTTGCGGCCAGTCTTGATCTGAAGGACGTGTATCCGAGCACGTACCGGTTCAGTCCTGACGGCAGCCGGCTCTATGTGACCACGGCGGCGACCGGCAAGGGTGCGCAGCACGCGAACCTGAAAAAATCCTCGGTGCTGGTGTACGACAGTTCCGCCTTGCCCAATCTGCGTCTCGTGCAGGAGATAACGGTCGGTCTCGCCGACTGCGGCCGACGGCCGATAGCATTTCTGCGCCGGCAGCAGTCGGTCGAGCGCATCTTCGTCCCAAATCCGACCGATGGTACGTTGTCCATCCTTGATGGCGTCGGAGCCTTAATGGAGACGGTGCGCGTCAGCGAGCAGCCGGTCACCGAGCTTAATTTCTCCCTATTCGCTGCCGACAACATCTACGGCAGCTAAAGTCCCAAGATACCCGTTTCAATTCGCGCTTCGCGTTCCGGCGCCCGCCGGAACGCCGGGTTCCCGGGCAGGAAGTCACAACTCGACAGGACGTCGATCTATATCCGTGGTGAGGCGCAGGCGCCGTGTTCCGCGAATATAGAGTGATATATAACTATAAATAGTTCGTTGGGCGATCTTGAAGAGCCCGGCGTCTTCGTCTTGGAGAGGGTTGGTGTAATGAACGGTATTGCGCGCAGTACCCGCAGGCAAACGCTGAATCGCTATTATCTCAAGAACGGCAAATGGTATGTGGAGTCGCGGGAAGGCGTGCTGGGGCCGTTCGTGCGCCGCGAAGAGGCCGTCGCCCATCTGGAAAAGCACAAGCGCAAGTATGTATCGAAGCGCGGCTGATAGCGTCGCGCGTATTCAGTTGAATCTTCCCAGCCATTCCAGTGTGGCCACCGGTATTTCCTCCGGCTGCCGGTAGCGCAGCAGCGTGAACCGGTTCGGGTATTCCAGCTCTAGCTGCAGGATGTTGGAGAGGTTGAGCGTGCTGCTCAGGCGGTCGGCGTTGTAGAAGCCTAGCACGGGCTTGCCCGCGGTCAGGAAGCGCATCGTGTTCACGCCGGAACCGAAGCCGGCTTCGTCATAGCAATACAGTGCCGCCTGCGCCTCGGCGCGGAAGCGCTCGTCGCGTTCCAGCATGAATCCCGTCGCTGCCGTCACTTCGTCCTGCGCCCCCTTGTGCGCGGCGAAATATCCCGGCCACTCCTTGTCGTAGTACTCGATCGGATCGCAGATCATGCGCGCCAGCGCGCCGCGTTCCATGTCAGGAAACTGCGCTGTGTAATAGCGGTAGCGCGTATCGTAGCCCAGGCCAGACGACTCCAGCGCCTCGATCACCAGCGTCTTGAAGGTCCAGGTCGTCATGGTGGCGTGCATTCCCTTGCCGCTGACATAACATGGGATCATGGGTTTCGCGTCTCCTTGAATCTCTCCGGGTCGGGCGTATCCTCCCCGGTCTGGGACGATGGTACGGATTAGCCGCGCGCGCCGCAATACTCACGCTAGGGCGCGCGTCCAGGAAGAGATAGAATGAGCGGAGATCCGCCGCCGGCTGGCGAAGGGACGATGTTCATATCACTATCGAGGAGTGCGCCATGAAGACATCCATTGTCGCTGTCACGCTGTTGTTTTCGCTGTCCCCGCTGGCCCTCGCGGATGACAAACCCACCATCGAATCCGAATGCAAGGCCATCGCCGAATCCCACGGCGTCAGCGGCGACAAGCTCGATGACTGGATGAAGCGCTGCGTCGAAAGAACGAAGGAAATGCAGCACAGAATGAAGGAGCAGGGCAAGTCCCACGACATGGGCGGGACCGGTCACGGTGAGTCGAATGGCAAACCGGATGAGCCGGGCAAGTGATGGCGTGGCGCGCTGCCGACCGGTGCTGATGTCCTGTCCGCGCCTTCAACCGCGCAGCCCTGAGGGATGACGCACGCGCGCATCCTGTCGGTCTGCGTAGGCATTTCTGCCTGTCCGCCTGGCTGTCAGCCGCCGGGGGAGCGGCCGCCGAGATTTTTCGCCGATAACGCCCGCGATCTCTCCGGGCATTTCGCCGCGCTGTGGCCGGGGGACGGCTCCCGGCATATGCTCGTTGTCGATGAGGCGGCGACTCTGCCGAATGTCGGCGCGCTTGTGGCTGCCGAGACGGGTCGCTACGACTGCTTCGTTTTCTATCTGGGCGGCCATGGCGGGGTTGGCCGCGGCGCGTTTGAATTTCTGTTTTCGGATGCGGCCCCTGGCGATCCCGTTATATCTGCCGCTGTGATCGATGCCCTGGTCGCCATACCTAGGGCAGAGAACATCCTGCTGCTGCTGGATTGCGGCTGTTCCGGCGGCTATGCAGACGAGACGCTGTTCTTCCGTGCCGTAACCCCTGGCGCGATACGGGTCTGTATCGCGTCATCCCGGCGACATCAGGAGAGCTGGGAAGACCCCCAGTTGCGGCGCTCGCTCTTCACGGATGCGATCATTGCATCGCTGGTCCGCGGCGATGACCTGGATTACTTCGCTGGCGCCGGGACGGGAGGCCTGTTCAAGGCGATCAGCGCAAATATCACCCGCCATGCGCGCGAACTGGGGGGCGGTATCACGCAGGAGCCGCTGCTCATCGGCGCCGTGCGCGCGGTGCCCATTCGCGCTGCGGCCGGGCGGCGCGCCAGGTCTGCGTGGTCGAAGTCCACGGGCGGGCGAGCGCTGCGGCAAAGCCTGCGAATCATGTTGGGCGCGCTGTTCGTCGGCGTCTCTGTATTCGCGGCGCTTTCGATGATGCTCTGGCATCCGGCTGTCAACGAAGACAGTTATGTCGAATTGCGGGCGGGTCCAGCATGGTGGTCTCGCTTCGAGGCGGGGCCCTGGCGGTTACGGGTGGAAACCGAGGCGACTGGTGCGGATCTGCGCCCTGGCGCGGCGTCATCGATGCCGGATGCGGTGGGCATCCTCCGCTGGGCGGAGTTCAATGACGCGCAGCTGCGAGGGTGGGTCGACAATTTCCTCGATGGCTATCTGAATGCCGAGGCCGCAGCGCGCTGGCGCGTTCGCCTGGGCTACGACAATGCAGTTGAGCGCCTGGGCAGTGATAACGATCGCGCCGTGGGTGTTGATTCGGCAACGGAACTGGCGGCCGAGGCCGTGATACTTGATCCCGCGCGGCCGCTCACGGATGTGTGGAAGCGGCAATGGCGTGAATATGTCGTTCCGGGTAGTTGTGCGGGCCACGCCGCGTCGGCGGATCCCGGGCCATCTTCTGACCGCTACCAGCATCGCGCCGAGCCGGAAGCGTTTGCCCGCTGGCTGCGCGGACTGGCACTCACCGCGCGCGTGGACGATGCTCTTGGTCTCGACGAGGTCGTGCGCCTGGTGGAGATGTTCGTGGCAATAGCCAGTGCTGAAACATCGGTGGCGGATCCTGGAGCCGCGAGACCAACAATCGACGAAATCGCAGCCCTTGCCGCGATCGCATCAGCTATTGTCTCAAGGCGCACGGCGGGCGCGCGGGATGCCATCGAGCCATCCGAGCAGACGGGAATTGCGGCTATGCTGCAGGGCTGCGGCGACCTTGCCATGCCGGTGCTGGCGGCGCTGGGCAGTCATGGCGATCCGGCGCGAGTGACTGCCTGGGCGCGCGCGCGACCGGAAACCGTATTGGCGCAATATGTATTGCATGAGCTGGCGGTCCACGCCGCGCTGCCAGTGGACGAGATCGTGTGGCAGCTTCGTGCCCGGGGTTTTGCCGATGCGCGCACGTGGCTGCTGGAGATATCCGATGTGATGCCGCTGCCGGAGGATGTCCTGGCTCTGCTGCTGGGCCACGCTGACGCGCGGCTTTCCGCCGGCGATGCCGACGGTGCGCGTGAGGCGCTTGCCGTCGCTCTGAGCAGTCCGGCCGCGGCGCCGTTCATGGGAGAGATCCGCGGGCTACTTGAGCGGATCCTGCCGGAAGGTCGGTCGCGCAAGACACCGGCGAAGAACGTGTTGCCGTTAACCCGGGGCGAGCTGGAGTTGCTGGGGCTGCTGGCGCGGTCAGGCAATGTGCTCACCGGCGCGCAGCGCAAGACGGTCGTGAACGTTCTGGAGAGGGGTGACTACCGGGGGTTGCCGCGCGTCCATTACTCCAATCCGGCGACGGGTGGATCGCGTGCGGCGGCACAGATTACGATCGTGGTGAATTCGGCGCACCTGCTCGCCCTGTCCCGATTCATCATCAGCGTGCGCGCGGAAGACAAGCTTGCTGGCAGCGCGCGCACGCTGGATTTCCTGCGCCAGGCCATCGCCGACGCGAGTCGCGCCCGCGTGCCTCTGGCATCCATTCAGGATGCCATCACCGCCGCCGCCCTTGTGCGTAACCGGCGAGCCGCGGGCAAAATGTCCGCCCCCGATGTTCGAGATGAGCTGCGCAAGCAGGCGGGCGATGCATCGTCCAGGATGGCGCAAGTCGAGATCATTAAGGCTGCGCTGTCGCTGATACCAGGTCAGCAGGCCGCTCGTCTCATAGATGAACTGAGAAACGAATGGCGGCGTGAGCATGAACCGGAGACAAAACTGGCATTGGCGGAGATCATCGTGGGCGCGACTGCGCGCGGGACGGTACTATCGCCGCCGCGCTGATGATATGGTGGGCGATGCAAGGTTCGAACTTGCGACCCCTGCCGTGTGAACGCGTTTTCACACCCGTTCTGTTACAGGAGCTTGGAGCATAACACATTTCAGAACAAGCACATACTCTAACACTCGGTCACGCCATATCACACCGAATTTCGTTGCCGCTGTGACAAAATTGTGACAAGGATTTTGTCACGGCAGCCCTTTCGTTTTCCCTTCCACGCCGCCTTTTCGTATTGATCAAATCCCTTTTGCGTTCGTAGTAACGTTTATCGTGGTTACCGTGTAAACCGCGCTGATATTTTTTGTGGCCTACAGATGAACGAAGGCAGGCCACAGGAGTATCAACGTGACGGCGGAATATTCAAACCATGAAGGCGTCTATTACAGCGACACAGACATTGCCCGGCTGCTCGGCATCACGCTCGGCCGCTTGCGCAACAAGCTGACGGCCGGGAGTCCGCTGCCGCCACGCATCGAACCACCGGGGTGCCGCCATCGGCTGTGGCCCTGCAAGGCGGTACATGCGTGGCTGGATCAGTTCAAGGTCACGACCATGGAGCCGTTGTTGTTGCACTCATCGCCCCGGCGCCGAGGCAGACCCACCAAGCAGGAGACGC
>JADLET010000028.1 GCA_020845975.1 Gammaproteobacteria bacterium
CCGCCTGGGCGCGGCTCTCCCACCACATTGCCCTTGCTGTCTTGCGCTTCCAGCAAGATCTCCACGCTCATGTCTTGCGAGAACATGTCGTCGGCCACCAGTATCACTTCGATGACCGGCAATCGTGTAGTTATTCGTTTGGCACCGTTCTTGTAGCTCAGCTCCACCACCACCTTGCGCAATTCCGCATGGGCGGCGGTATCCAGCCTGGCCACCAGCACCGGCACAACGGCCTCGGCCAGGGATGCCCCGCCGTGGAAATACAGGTGCCCCGAGCGATAGGGGGCCATGCTACGCGGCAGCGCCACTTGCGTGAAATCACCGCGAATGCCGACCTTCTCGGCGCTGACGACTAGGCTGTGACCATCGGCGGTGCCGTCGCCCAGCATCATGCGATCGTGGGCATTTACGGGCCACTTCCCCTGCGGCTTCACGCACACATCGCCTGCCTCCGCTTGTGCGTTCAGGAAGAAACCATGGTCTGTGACGATCACCGCTTCCTTGAAGCCCATGCCGCGCAACTTGTGCAGCGCCACGCGGATCAGCTTGAGCGTGCCCGGAATCAACCCGAGAGTCGTCTCGGGGTTGCTTTCCAGTTGGCTATCGATTTCCGTGGAGCGCAGCACCAGCAGATCGACTGTCTCTGCGATCTTGGGTTTGCCGCGCACAAAATCGTTGAGCGGCATTTCCGCGAAGCGATCACCATACCGCTTGGCCAGCACACCCATGCGTTGCGGGACATTACTCACCGGCGCCCCTGCCAGCTTCGGCACCAGGGAATCGTCCTCCAGCGATAGGGTCAGCCCCGTGCGAGCACCCGGCAGCAAGCTCGCCATACCCACCAGGGTGATGGTCGGCAGCTGCGCATAGGCCGCTTGCAGCTCGACGGGACCATCTTCCGCCAGCAGCTTTTCGAGGGCCACGCCCAACTCATAGCGCAGGGCGTCCACCATCAGGTAGGCCACCTTGCTGCCGCTTTCCTTGAGGCGATCCGCCACGAGACGATCAAAAGCATCGGCATTGGCCAAGCGTCCAGTGGGTGGCCAACCGGCGGTTTCGACGTGTTTCACAAACACGCCCTGAACCTTTTCCGCCAGACGCCTATAGCGGGCGCGGGCCTGACTGATCACTTCATGCATCAGGCCATGCGGGTCGAGGAAGTCACCCGCCGCTTGCTCAAACTCGCGCTGCAAGCGATCTGCTTCACGCAGACTGCCCAGGTAGAAGTCGATCAGCTCCGCTTGTGAGCGGGCGTGATCCGGCAACTGGCGTTCGAAATCATCGCAAGCCTCTACCAGGCTCAAACCAGACCGCACCAACTCCCACTGCGCCTGGCTTTCGCCCTTGCCTAGCCATACCGAGCTCTTGTGGCGGGTCAGTACCCGGCGCGTCGCATCGGTGTCGCCGCTGACAATGCCCTTGATCGCGGTGCGCAGGAAAGTCCGTTCCTCGAAGGGGAAGGTGTCGCGCTCGCCCAGGTCCTCAATCGCCCCACAAAGGTCGGTCAGATTGAGTTCCACCTCGATGGCTTCTGCACGTTCGATGTACGCCGCGCGTGACTTCGGGTCGCTGCGCAGACGGTCGCACACATCCTCGACGATGGGTCTTGCCTCCATCGGCGCATGCGGTACGCCCTTCAGTGTGTCCGGCAATGCGACTGGCAAATCAAACACGAATTCACTGAACAGCACGTAGAGCCACAGCTCATCCGCCAGCGCGGACCACGTCTTGCCGCGCGTCTTCACGCTCAGGCCCAAGGTAGCGCGGAGGAAATCCCGCGCCTCTTGCACCCAGCCTTCCTGCGTCTTGAGCGCTTCGGCTTGGCTGGTACTCGGGGCCAGCAGTGCGGCCAGAATCTCGCGGCCGGACTCCACCCGCAATGTGGCTCGCAACTGGGGCCAGCTCACGCCGCCGCCAATCGCGTCGATCACTGCAAAGGTCGGCCCCTGTGGGTTGTCAGCGAATAGTCTACGTATCTCAGTAGAGTGATCTGGACGCGCCTTTAAGCAAATACTGAGGTAGTCATCCCCATCATCTTCTTTGGGAAATACAGCACCGCACGCAGCATAGAGGGCGAAAGGATCAATCTGCTTCTGCTCATCGGTTACTGGTCGTTTACTCGGCACATAGATCAACACACCTTCCAGCGGTGGCTTGGGCTGCCCCACCTCGCGCAACGCCAGCAGTGCCGCCTCCCGGCTTTCAATGCTACTTTCAGACGTGTCGATCACGCGCACCTTGTCGGCCGCCAAGTCGAAACACTGTTCGCGGTAGCGCTTATCAGCGTCGTATACCACCAATGCGCCGGCCTGCTTCAAGCGCGGCCGCAGAACGCTCTCGCGGATAAATTCAGCAATACTCATTCATCACCCCCGGCCTTCTTCTTGCCGCGTGCCTTTTTCGGTTTGGCCTCCGGCTCGAGGTACAGATTCTCCAGGCCAGGCGCGATGGCCAGCGATGTGTCGGTCTTGCACTTCTCGCGCACGCGCTCGGGCCAGTAATTCATGGCCAGGTGCG
>JADLET010000029.1 GCA_020845975.1 Gammaproteobacteria bacterium
CCGCGAGCACCAGATCGAGGTGGTCGGCGAGAAGCTGCGCAGCATGATGCCGTGGATCAAGGCGAACAAGATCGTCGACCGCGAAAGGAACTGATATCTCCATTTGCAGCGTGTCGAATCCGCGGGGTTGTCCTTGCTTGAAGGGCAACCCCGTTTCCTTATAATAGCCCTCACTTCGACCGGGTAGCTGCATGCAAGACGAGACCAAGGAACCCCGACGCCACCGCGGCATCTACCTGCTGCCGAACCTGTTCACCACGGCGGCGCTGTTCGCCGGCTTTTACGCCATCGTCGCGGCCTCGCGCGGTGACTTTGATACCGCCGCCGTCGCGATCTTCGTCGCCATGATCCTCGACGGCATGGACGGACGCATCGCCCGCCTGACCAACACCCAGAGCGACTTCGGCGCCCAGTACGACAGCCTCTCCGACATGATCGCCTTCGGCCTCGCGCCCGCGCTGGTGATGTACGAATGGTCGCTGGCGAGTCTGGGCAAGCTCGGCTGGACGGCCGCTTTCGTCTATACCGCCGCCGCGGCGCTGCGTCTGGCCCGCTTCAATATCCAGGTGGGCATCGTCGACAAGCGCTTTTTCATCGGCCTGCCGTCGCCGTCCGCCGCGGCGCTGATCGCCGGGCTGGTCTGGGTGGGCGCGGACTACGGCCTGCCCGGCGAGGACATCGCGCTGCTGACCTTTCCGCTCACCGTGCTTGCCGGCGTGTTGATGGTGAGCAATATCCGCTTCAAGAGTTTCAAGGATCTCGACCTGCGCGGCAGGATCCCGTTCGTCGCGATGCTGATCATTGTGCTGGTCTTCGTCTTCATCTCCATCGACCCGCCGGTGGTGCTGTTCAGCATCGCGCTGGTCTACGCGTTGTCCGGCCCGGTGGCCTCCCTGGTCTCGCGTTACCGGCGCCCACAGCGGCTGCCCGCGCCGCCCCCGCCGCAGCCTCCGCATGCAGGCGAGGAACAGGCCGGGGACGACAACCAATCCGCCCGGTAAATCCCGTGCGCCTTCCGGCCGATGGCATTCAGGCGGGGGCATCAAGATGTAGCCCGGATGGAGTGCAGCGGAATCCGTGGTCAAACCGCCCCCTGCTTGGCATCCTCGAAGACTTCGTCTATAGTTGGGCGCATGGGTAATGACATGACATCCGGTTCGATCTCCCCGCGCACGGCCATCGCCGTCTGCTCCGGTGTTCTCTTTGCCCGTGCATCCCTGCTACCCCTGCGACTGCTGCTGCCGTAAGGCAGCCACCGACCCGTTTCCCCCAATTCGTTGTTTCCATACCCCGACCCCGGTGCGGTGCCGATTTGTCTGCGCCGGGCGGTGGGGTAAACTGAGCGCTAACTTAGGAGCACTCCCATGAGCGGCAAAGACAGACTCATCATATTTGATACCACGATGCGCGACGGCGAGCAGAGTCCCGGCGCGGCCATGAGCAGGGAAGAGAAGGTGCGCATCGCCAAGGCGCTGGAGCGCATGCGCGTCGACGTTATCGAGGCCGGTTTTCCGATCGCGAGCCCGGGCGACTTCGAGGCCGTGCAGGCCGTGGCCGAGGCGGTCAAGGACAGCACCGTGTGCGGACTTGCGCGCGCGCTGGACAAGGACATCGATCGCGCCGGCGAGGCGCTGAAGAAGGCCGCCTCCGGCCGCATCCATACCTTCATCGCCACCTCGCCGATCCACATGCAGCACAAGCTGCGCATGACCCCGGAGCAGGTGCTGGAGCAGGCCGTGCACGCGGTCAAGCGCGCGCGCCAGTACACCGACGACGTCGAGTTCTCTGCCGAGGACGCGGTGCGCTCCGAGGTTGATTTCATGTGCCGCGTGTTCGAGGCGACGATCAAGGCCGGCGCGCGCACCATCAACGTGCCCGACACGGTCGGCTACAGCCTCCCCGGTCTGTGGGGCGAGCGCATGCGCAAGCTGATCGAGAGCGTGCCGAACGCGGACAAGGTGGTGTGGTCGACGCATTGCCACAATGATCTCGGCATGGCGGTGGCGAACTCGCTCTCCGCCGTGCTCGCCGGCGCGCGCCAGGTCGAGTGCACCATCAACGGCCTCGGCGAGCGCGCGGGCAACGCCAGCCTGGAGGAAGTCGTGATGGCGGTGAAGGTGCGCCGCGATATCTTCACCTGCGACACCAACATCGATACCACGCAGATCGTGCCGACCTCCAGGCTGGTGAGCCAGATCACCGGCTATCCGGTGCAGCCCAACAAGGCCGTGGTCGGCGCCAATGCCTTCGCGCACGAATCCGGCATTCACCAGGACGGCGTGCTGAAGAGCCGCGAGACCTACGAGATCATGCGCGCGCAGGACGTAGGCTGGTCCACCAACAAACTCACGCTCGGCAAGCTCTCCGGCCGCAACGCCTTCCGCGCGCGCCTGCAGGAGATCGGCATCCAGCTCGGGGGTGAGGAGGCGCTCAATGCCGCCTTCGCGCGCTTCAAGGAGCTTGCCGACAAGAAGTCGGAGATCTTCGACGAGGATCTTCAGGCGCTGGTCAGCGAAACCTATCAGGAAGAGAACGAGCGCATCAAGCTCAGCTACCTGCGCGTGTGCTCCGAGACCGGCACCCAGCCGGAGGCGCAGCTCACTCTCACCGTGGACGGCGAGGAGTGCCGCGCGCAGGCCGCCGGCGGCGGTCCGGTCGATGCCGCCTTCAAGGCCATCGAGTCGGTGGTGAATAGCGGCGCGCAACTGCAGCTCTACTCGGTCAACAACATCACCAGCGGCACCGACTCGCAGGGCGAGGTGACGGTGCGGCTGGAGAAGGGCGGGCGCATCGTCAACGGCCAGGGCGCGGACACCGATATCGTCATCGCCTCCGCCAAGGCCTACATCAACGGCCTGAACAAGATTCTCGAGCCGCTGCAGCGCCAGCACCCGCAACAGGTATCGCTGTGACGCCATGAGCGAGGCGCGCCGGCTGCGATATCTGGGGGCCATGGGCATCCAGGCCTGGGCGGAACGCGGGGCCAAGCCCGCGCCCGCCGCGCGGCCGGAGCCGGCGCCAGCTGCGCCCGTTGTTGCGAGGATTGCGCCTGTCACGGACGCGGCCGGCGGCGACGTCGTGCGTCTCGACTGGGATGCGCTGCGGGCGCGCGTCGCGGGCTGCGCGCTGTGTGGGCTGGAGAAGACGCGCACGCAGACCGTGTTCGGCGTCGGTAATCGCCAAGCGCAGTGGATGGTGGTCGGCGAGGCCCCCGGCGCGGACGAAGACCGCCAGGGTGAGCCCTTCGTCGGCCGCGCCGGCCAGTTGCTGAACGAGATGCTGTGGGCACTCGGGCTCGCGCGCGAAGAGGTCTATATCGCCAATGTGCTGAAGTGCCGTCCGCCGAACAACCGCGACCCGGGCTCGGACGAGGTGGCCTGCTGCGAGCCGTATCTGAAGCGGCAGGTCGCGCTGATCCAGCCTAGGATCATCCTTGCCGTCGGCCGCATCGCCGCGCAGAACCTGCTCAAGACCGACACCCGCATCGGCGCGCTGCGCGGCCAGGTGCATCGCTACGCCGATACCGGCGTCCCGCTGATCGTCACCTATCATCCCGCCTATCTGCTGCGCTCGCCGCTGGAAAAGCGCAAGGCCTGGGACGACCTGCAACTTGCCGCCCGTACCCTCGGCGCGGCCGCGGGCTGAGGGCGGCGACATGGCCTCGGCGCGCATCGACGAACCCCTGTCGCACGCGCCGTCCATGCGCTTCCGCCTCATGCGCGCCATCGATGTCCCGGTGGTCATGGACATCGAGCGCCGCGCCTACGATTTCCCCTGGACCGAAGGCATCTTCCGCGACTGTCTCGCCGTCGGTTACCGCTGCCATGTCGTGCTGCGGGACGACATGATCGCCGGTTACGGCATCATGACCGCCGCCGCCGGCGAGTCGCACGTCCTCAATCTCTGCGTCGACCCCCACCAGCGCCGCCGCGGCCTCGGCCGCGCGCTGCTCAACCACCTGATCGAAAACGCCCGTGCCGCCGGCGCCCAGACCATGCTGCTCGAAGTGCGCCCGTCGAACGCGGCGGGCATCGCGCTGTACGAACAGCTCGGCTTCAAACGCATCGGGATGCGGAAGGATTACTACCCGGCGAAGGGCGGGAGGGAGGATGCGATCATGCTGGAGCGGGAGATTACAGTAACGGGGAACCCTGCCAAGGGGACAGATTTATAAATCTGTCCCCTTGCGGTAGCAGGCGTAGGTTGGGTTGAGCGTTTTGTGCGAAGCCCAACGTGGCGAAGGCATGGCGATTATTGGGCTTCATTTCTTTCAGCCCAAGCTGCGGGTGGTTCAAACGAACAGCGGGGACAGATTGTAAGATCTGACCCCTTGCGGGAGGTGCTGCCGCAGCGGTCGGGATGCGTTGTCCGCGGTCATCCGGTTCGTCTGGTTTATAATCACAGGCCAGTGTGCGGTCAGGCGCGTCAGGGGATTGCTGGCGCGCAGGCGGGGTGCGCGTGGCGGGCTCGCGTTCGGATGACTGGCTGAAGGTCTATGCCGCGCTCGAGGCGATCGGCGATCCGGCGTGGAGCCGGGTGCTGCGATGCGTTCAGCACCTGCATCTTCCGGCGGGCGCGCATGTGTTTCGCGACGGCGATCCCTGTCAGTATTACCTGCTGGTCGTCGAGGGTTCGGTACTGGTGCGAAAGACCACGCCGGACGGGCACGAGATCGTACTCTATCATGTCAATGCCGGCGGGACCTGCGAGCTGACCACGGTCTGCATGCTCGGCGGAAAGCGCTACGCGGCGGACGCGGTCGCCGTCACGCCTGCCCATGTCGTGTTGATCCCCAAGGATGAGTTCCAGTCGGCGGTGAAAGAATCACCGGCCTTTCGTCATTTCGTCTATTCCTCGCTCGACAAGGGTGTTGGCGATCTTGTCTCTCTGGTGGAGACCGTCGCGTTCGGGCACATCGATCAGCGTCTCGCCCGGTATCTGCTGGGCTGTCCCGGCGCGCGCGGCAGGATCCAGGCCACGCATCAGGATATCGCGCACGAACTTGGGACGGCGCGGGAGGTCGTCAGCCGGGCGCTGAAGCATTTCGAGCACAACGGCTGGGTGCGCCTTCATCGGGGCTGGATCGAGGTTGTGGATGAGATGGCGCTCAGGGCGCTGCTCGACAGGCAAGTGTGATGTTGTCACTGTCCTCCCCGGGGGAATCTGGCGAAATATACGCGTAAGTTGTCAATGTCGCTCTTTTCGACAGGAGGTAGTGTCATGAAACGCATCCGGTCAAGGTTGTTCGTGGTGCATAACATCGGGCTGGTGGACAGGATGTCGCGTTTGTTCATCGGCACGGCGTTGCTGGCGGGGGGGATTGTCAGCATGTTCAACACGAGCGTACTGACATGGGAGCCATATGCGATGCTGATCTCCGTCTATCCATTGATGACGAGCATGCTGGGATGGGATCCCTTCTATGCCTCGGTTGATGCGCGGACGTGCAGCCTGGAAGGCGGGCGCAACGCCTGCGGCACCTTCCCTTTCGAGGTGGATGCCATGGTCGTAGGGGACAAGCTGGTGCCGGATTCGGACTTTGATCATAGTCTGACCAGCGCGCATCACAAGCCTGAACGCAAGAAGGCGGCCTGAGGCCAAAGGCATGTAGCCCGGATGGAGCGTCAGCGGAATCCGGGGAGTGATTCCCCGGATTTCGATGTCTTGTGCCTGCGTCCGGGTTGCGAGTGGTCCACAAAGCAGGGATGTGAAGGGGACAGATTTATAAATCTGTCCCCTTGATGTATTACTTTGTCAGCTTCTTGTACTTCAGCCGATGCGGCGCGTCCGCGTCCGTGCCGAGCCGTTTGTGACGGTCGGCCTCGTAGTCCGCGTAATTGCCCTGGAACCACTCGACGTGGCTATCGCCCTCGAAGGCGAGCATGTGGGTGGCGATGCGGTCGAGGAACCAGCGGTCATGCGAGATGACGACGGCGCAGCCGGGGAAGGCGAGTAACGCCTCTTCCAGCGCACGCAGGGTTTCGACGTCCAGGTCATTGGTCGGTTCATCGAGCAGCAGCACGTTGCCGCCGCTCTTCAGCAGTTTCGCCAGGTGGACGCGGTTGCGCTCGCCGCCGGACAGGTTCCCGATGTGCTTCTGCTGGTCGGTGCCCTTGAAGTTGAAGCGCGACAGATACGAGCGCGACGGCGTCTCGTACTTGCCGACCTGGATGATGTCCTGGCCGCCGGAGACCTCTTCCCACACCGTCTTCTTGTCGTCGAGCGAGTCGCGTGACTGGTCGACGCAGGCGAGGCTGACGGTCGCGCCGTAGACGATCTCGCCGGCATCCGGCTTGTCGGTGCCGGCCAGCATGCGGAACAGGGTGGTCTTGCCGGCGCCGTTCGGTCCGATGACGCCGACGATGCCGCCGGGCGGCAGGCTGAAGCTGAGGTCGTCGATCAGCAGCGTGTCACCGAAGCCCTTGCGCAGGCCCTTGACCTCGATCACCTGGTCGCCGAGGCGCGGGCCGGGCGGGATGAAGATCTCCTGGGTCTCGTTGCGCTTCTGGGATTCCTGCGAGGCGAGTTCCTCGAAACGGGCGAGGCGCGCCTTGCTCTTGGCGTGGCGGCCCTTCGGGTTGCTGCGCACCCATTCGAGCTCGGCCTTCATGGCGCGCTGTTTGGCGCTCTCCTGTTTTTCTTCCGTCTCCAGCCGCTTTTCCTTCTGTTCCAGCCAGGAGGAATAATTTCCCTCCCACGGGATGCCGTGGCCGCGGTCAAGCTCGAGGATCCAGCCGGCGACGTTGTCGAGGAAGTAGCGGTCATGGGTGATCGCGACCACGGTGCCGGGGAAGTCGTGCAGGAAACGCTCCAGCCAGGCGACCGACTCGGCGTCGAGGTGGTTGGTCGGCTCGTCGAGCAATAGCATGTCCGGCTTGGACAGCAGCAGCGTGCACAGCGCGACGCGGCGGCGCTCGCCGCCCGACAGTTTGCTGACGTCGGCGTCCCACGGCGGCAGACGCAGCGCGTCGGCGGCGATCTCCAGCGTGCGGTCCAGCTCCCAGGCTCCGGCGATCTCGATGGCGTCCTGCAGCTTGGCCTGTTCCTCCAGCAGGGCGTTCATCTCGTCGTCGCCCATCGGCTCGCCGAACTTCATGCTGATCTCGTTGAAGCGATCGAGCAGGGCCTTCACCTTGCTGACGGCCTCCTCGACATTGCCGCGCACGTCCTTGCTTTCGTCGAGCTGCGGTTCCTGCGGCAGGTAGCCGATGCGGATGCCGGGTTGCGGGCGCGCCTCGCCGAGGTGCTCCTTGTCGACGCCGGCCATGATGCGCAGCAGGCTGGATTTACCAGAACCGTTCAGGCCCAGCACGCCAATCTTGGCGCCGGGGAAAAATGACAGCGAGATGTCCTTGAGGATTTCGCGCTTGGGCGGGACGACTTTGCCCACGCGGTTCATAGTGAAGATGTATTGCGCCATGAATGCTTCCCGGATAATGTTGATGAGGCCGTGGATTGGGCGGAATCTTAGCACACTCCCCGGCTGAGCGTGTCCCCCCGCTGGCTGCACGGATGCGGCGGATCACCGAGTAATAGCAGTGCAACCATCAAGGCCAGGTGTCCGATGAGATTCGCCATTCTGTCGCGCAAGCCCGGTCTCTATTCCACCCGACGTCTGGTCGAGGCGGCGCGCGAGCGTGGCCACGAGGCGCAGGTCATCGATCCGCTGCGCTGTTACATGAACATCGCCACCCACCGGCCGGGCATCTTCTACAAGGGCAAGGCGCTGGAGCCCTTCGACGTCGTCGTGCCGCGCATCGGGGCGTCGATCACCTTCTATGGCACCGCCGTGCTGCGCCAGTTCGAGATGCTGGGCGTCTATCCGCTCAACGAGTCGGTCGCGATCTCGCGCGCGCGCGACAAGCTGCGTTCGATGCAGCTGCTGTCGCGCAAGGGCATCGGCCTGCCGGTGACGGCTTTCGCCCATTCGCCCGATGATGTCGAGCATGTGATCTCGATGGTGGGCGGTGCGCCGCTGGTGATCAAGCTGCTGGAAGGGACGCAGGGCATCGGCGTGGTGCTGGCGGAGACGCGGCAGGCGGCGGAGAGCGTGATCGAGGCGTTCTACGGACTGAAGGCGAACATCCTGGTGCAGGAATACATCCGCGAGGCTGGCGGGGCCGATATCCGCTGCTTCGTCATTGGCGACAAGGTGGTGGCGGCGATGAAGCGGCAGGCGAAGGAGGGCGAGTTTCGCTCCAACCTGCATCGCGGCGGCGAAGGCTCAAGGGTAAAGCTGACGCCGGAGGAGCGTTCGACCGCGGTGCGCGCCGCGCGCGCCATCGGCCTCAATGTGGCCGGCGTCGACATCCTGCGTTCGAATCACGGCCCGGTGGTGATGGAGGTGAATTCCACGCCCGGACTGGAAGGCATCGAAGAGGTGACCGGCCTCGACATCGCCGGTCTGATGATGGAGTTCGCGGAAAAAAATGCCAAGGCGAACCGGACGCGCACGCGCGGCAAGGGCTGAGACGGCGCGGGAGCCGTTCGAGATCGCCGGGACGCGGATCGCGCCCGGCGAGCGCCGCACCATCGATCTCAGCATCGCGCGTTTCTACACCCACAGCGAGATGACCATGCCGGTGCATGTGGTGCACGGGCGCCGGCCGGGTCCGCGCCTGTTTGTCTCGGCCGCGATGCACGGCGACGAGATCAACGGCGTCGAGATCATACGCCGCCTGATCCGGCTGCCGCTGCTGGAGCGTCTGCGCGGCGTGCTGATCGCCGTGCCGATCGTCAATGTGCACGGCTTCATCTCGCAGTCGCGCTACCTGCCGGACCGGCGCGACCTCAATCGCAGTTTTCCCGGCAGCGGCCACGGTTCGCTCGCCTCGCGTCTCGCGCACCTGTTCACGCAGGAGGTGGTCAGCCGCGCCACCCACGGTATCGATCTGCACACCGGCGCGCTGCATCGCAGCAATCTGCCGCAGGTGCGCGCGCGCCTTGAGGACGCGGAGACGCTGCGGCTGGCCGAGGCCTTTCGCGCCCCGATCCTGATCAATGCCGAGGTGCGCGCGGGCTCGGTGCGCGAGGTCGCCATCCGGCGAGGGATCCCGCTGCTGGTATATGAAGGCGGCGAGGCGCTGCGCTTTGACGAGGAATCAATTCGCGCCGGTCTGCGCGGGGTGGTGGGCGTGATGCGCGCGCTGGAGATGCTGCCGGCGAATCCCGCGCGGCGGTCGCGTCCGGCGGGAGAGACGGTGATCGCGCGCGCCACCGCCTGGCTGCGCGCGCCGACCGGAGGAATCCTGCGCACCGTGCTTCCGCTGGGCAGCCATGTGCGCAAGGGCGAGGTGCTGGGCGTGATCTCCGATCCCTTCGGCGAGCGCGAGATCGCGCTGCAGGCGCATGCGGATGGCATAGTCATCGGCTGTCTCAATCTGCCGCTGGTCAACGAGGGGGACGCGGTGTTCCATATCGCGCGTTTCGGCCGTTTGCGCGAGGCCGCCGCGCGGGTGGCGAAATTCCGCAGCCGCCAGCGCGAGCTCGATCCGGAACTGGTGGAAGAGGAGCCGGTGGGTTAGGCGGGAAATTCACCCGGGGACAGATTACAAATCTGTCCCCATGACACCCAGGGCCGGATCAGTGCGCGGCTGCCGGCGGCTTGCCGACGAGGTAGGAGGCGTTGGGGATGATCTGGAGCCGGCTGTCCATGGCGGTGCGGCCGAGCAGCATGCGGAAGCGCATGGGGTCGCGCGGTGTCAGCGTGATCTCGATGGGCCAGACGTGGGTTCCAAGGTGCAGCGGTGTCGAGACGACGTAACGCAGCTCGCGGTGGCCCCCGGAGTCGGTGACCCAGCGCCGGTCGACGACCTGTGCGCGGCAGACGACCACCTTGTCGGTATGTTTCTGCAAGGGATGGATGCTGAAGCGCACCATGTCGCGGCCCTTCTCACGGTAGGCCATCAGATCAAAGGTGTGCAGCGCGGAAGAGCGCGCGCCGGTGTCCACCTTGGCCTTGATGGCGTGGATGCCGATCTCGGGCAGCGAGACCCACTCCCGCCAGCCGACCAGGATACGCTTGTCCTGTGGTATAACTGCCTGTCCCATATCGCGGCGTGAAGTCGTCTCTTCAGGAATGGATGAACGATGCGCCGACAAGTGTAGTGGCAACCGCCCCCGGCGGCAAACGCGTGGCGGCAGGATGGACGGATGACGCAGGATAAACCGGTAACCCTTGAACAGGCGATACGCGCCACGGCCGCGCGTTTTGAGCACGCGGGCCTTTGTTTCGGCCACGGCACCGACAATGCGCTGGATGAGGCGGCCTGGCTGGTGCTGGCCGCGCTCGGCCTGCCGCCCGAGGTTCCGGACGCGGTGCTGGCCACCGTGCTGACGCTGGAAGAACAGGACATGCTGGATGGGCTGGCGCGCCGGCGTGTCGAGGAGCGTATCCCGACGGCGTATCTGATCCACGCCGCCTGGTTCTGCGGCCTGAAGTTTTACGTCGACGAGCGTGTGCTGGTGCCGCGTTCGCCCATTGCCGAGTTGATCGAGCAGGACTTCGAGCCGTGGCTGGCGGAAGATCATCCGGTGCGGCGCGTGCTCGACATCGGCACCGGCAGCGGCTGCATCGCGATCGCTTGCGCCTGTGCCTTTCCGGAGGCCGAGGTCGATGCCGCGGATATTTCGCCGGAGGCGCTCGCCGTGGCGCGGCGCAATATCGAGGCGCACGGTCTCGCGGACCGCGTGGTGGCGCGGGAGTCCAATCTGTTCGCGGGTCTCGCGGGCAGGAGCTACGACATCATCGTGAGCAATCCGCCCTATGTCGACGCCGACGACATGGCGGCGCTGCCCGACGAATACCATCGTGAACCTGCGCTCGGCCTGGCCGGCGGCGCGGACGGACTCGACCTCGTCGTGCGCCTGTTACACGCGGCGCCCGACCATCTGACGCCCGGCGGCATCCTGGTGGTCGAGGTCGGTAACAGCGAGGAGGCGCTTGCGCGGCGTTTCCCGGATGTGCCGTTCCTGTGGCTGGAGTTCGAGCGCGGCGGCGGCGGGGTGTTCCTGCTGACGGCAGAGCAGGTGCGCGAGCACCGGCCGGTGTTTGCGGATGACTCAGGACTCAGGACTCAGGACTCAGGACTCAGGACTAAGGACTAAGGACTAAGGACTAAGGACTAAGGACTAAGGACTAAGGACTCGTGCGTGTGGTGCTG
The DNA here is from genome assembly GCA_020845975.1 of Gammaproteobacteria bacterium. Lineage (GTDB taxonomy): Bacteria > Pseudomonadota > Gammaproteobacteria > SZUA-140 > SZUA-140 > JADJWH01. The sequence goes on from JADLET010000029.1 coordinate 11,163, forward strand.
CGCCGATGCCGGGTGGTCCTCATCGTCATTCCCGCGCGGGCGGGAATTCACTCGTCCCGGGCGGTTGTAGCGTTGGGTCATGGAAATATGAGCGGCGATATGTAAATCCGTCCCCGTTTGAACTTTGGTAGCGATCGACATGGATCGAAAGACGCTCTCCTGGGCACTGTACGACTGGGCGAACTCCGCCTACGCCACGGTGGTGATGGCGGGCTTTTTCCCGGTGTTCTTCAAGCAGTACTGGGCCGCCGGCCTCGCGCCGGCTGAAAGCACCTTCGCGCTCGGTCTCGGCAACTCGGCCTCGAGCATATTGATCGCTCTGTGCGCGCCGGTGCTGGGCGCCATCGCGGATCGCGCCGGGGCGCGCAAGCGCCTGCTGCTGTTCTTCACCGTGGTGGGCGTGAGCGCGACGGCGTCGCTGTACCTGGTCGCGCAGGGGGCATACATCTCCGCCGTCGCATTCTACGCCGTCGCGACGCTCGGTTTCATGGGCGGAAACCTGTTCTATGACGCGCTGATCGTCGAGGTCGCGACCGAGGACCGCTTCGATCGCGTGTCGGCCTGGGGCTACGCTCTCGGCTATCTCGGTGGCGGGCTGCTGTTCGCCGTGCTGGTCGCGATGGCAGTGTTTCCGCAGCGGTTCGGTTTCGATGACGCCGCGCAGGTGGTGCGGCTTTCCTTCGTGATTGTGGCGGTGTGGTGGATGGTGTTCTCGCTGCCGGTGCTGCTATTCGTGCGCGAGACCGCGCCGGTAACGGCTGGCTCGTTTTGCGCGGCGGTGCGCGCGGGGCTGCGCCAGCTCGTGGAGACCTTTCATCACCTGCGCCAGTTGCGCGTAGTGATGCTGTTCCTCGCGGCCTACTGGCTCTATATCGATGGCGTCGACACCATCATCCGCATGGCGGTCGACTACGGGCTTTCGCTCGGGTTCGATTCCAACGACCTGATCACCGCGCTGCTCATCACCCAGTTCGTCGGCTTTCCGGCCGCGATCGTCTTTGGCCGCATTGGCGAGCGCTTCGGCGCCAAGAGCGGTATCTATATCGCGATTGCCGTCTACATGGGGGTGACGGTGTGGGCCGCGTTCATCGAGACGGTGGCCGGGTTCTATCAGATCGCGGTGGTGATTGGCCTGGTGCAGGGCGGCATCCAGTCGCTCAGCCGGGCGCTGTACGCGCGCCTGATTCCGCCAGGCAAGACCGCCGAGTTCTTTGGTTTCTACAACATGCTGGGCAAGTTCGCTACCGTGATCGGCCCGGTCGCCATGGGCTGGGTGGCGCTGCTGACCGGCAGCGCGCGCTTTTCGGTGCTGGCCCTGCTGGTGCTGTTCGCCCTGGGTGCGGTGCTGCTCTATTTCGTCGACGTCGAAAAGGGGCGCGGGCTGCGCGGGGGGCTTTGAGCCGTTCCGCCCGCCCCGCGCGTCGCGTATAATGGCCTTTCATCCAATGGGGGAAAGGCATGGATCAATCGCTGTCCATCGACGAAGGACTGATAACGCGTTACGACCGGAGCGGGCCACGCTACACCTCCTATCCGACGGCGGACCGTTTCCATAACGGTTTCGGCGCCGACGAATACCGCGCCTGTGCCGCCGCCACCCGCGCCGAGACGGTGGCGCGGCCGCTGTCGCTGTATTTCCATATCCCGTTCTGCGATACGCTGTGTTTCTATTGCGCCTGCAACAAGATCGCAACCAAGAACCGCGCGCACGCCGTCCCCTACCTGGAGGCGCTGCATCGTGAGATTGCGCTGCAGAGTGAGTTGTTCGGCGGGACCCGTATCGTCGATCAGCTGCACTGGGGCGGCGGCACGCCGACCTTCATCAGTCACGAGCAGATGCGCGCGCTTATGCAGGCGACGCGCGAGCACTTCACGCTGCGTGATGACGATCGCGGCGAGTACTCCATCGAGATCGATCCGCGCGAGGTAAAGCCGGACACCGTGCGCCTGCTGCGCGAGCTCGGGTTCAATCGCATGAGCATGGGGGTGCAGGACTTCGATGAGCGCGTGCAGCGCGCGGTCAATCGCCTGCAGGGCGAGGCGGAGACCTTCGCCGTGCTCGACCAGGCGCGCGCCACGGGGTTTCATTCGGTCAGCATCGATCTCATCTACGGTCTGCCGTTCCAGAGCCGTGAGAGCTTCCTGCGCACCCTCGACAAGGTCATCGCCGCCGGACCGGATCGCCTGTCGGTGTTCAATTACGCCCACTTGCCCGAACGCTTTATGCCGCAGCGCCGCATCAAGGAGGAGGACCTGCCGCTGCCGGCCGAGAAGCTCGCCATCCTGCACGCGACCATCGACCGGCTCACCGCCGCGGGCTACATATACATCGGCATGGACCACTTCGCGCGGCCGCAGGATGAGCTCGCGTCGGCGCAGCGCGAGCGCACGCTGTATCGAAATTTCCAGGGCTATTCCACTCACGCGGACTGCGACCTGATCGGCCTCGGCGTCACCTCCATCGGCATGGTCGGCGACTGCTATGCCCAGAACGTCAAGGAGCTGGACGAGTACCAGCAGCGGCTCGCGGAGGGCCGGCTGCCGGTCTATCGCGGCATCCGTCTCGACGCCGATGACCTGCTCCGGCGCGAGGTGATCACGCGCCTGATCTGCCATTTCGAGCTCGACATGCGGGCGATCAATCGCGAGTTCGGCATCGACTTCGCCGCATACTTCGCCACCGAGCTCGCCGGGCTCGAGGCGATGGCAGCGGACGGGCTGATCGACCTCGGCGCCGATGTGATCGGCGTGCGCCCGGTTGGCCGCCTGCTGATCCGCAATATCTGCATGGTGTTCGATCGCTCTCTGCGCGACGGTGGCGAGCGGCGTTATTCCCGGGTCATCTGAGGTATCATCCCCCCGGCGCCGGGGGCAAGACGGCGTCGCGTTTACCCGTTACAATAGCGCGCATGTCCGGCAACTCCATCGGCAAGCTGTTCACGGTGACGACCTTCGGCGAGAGCCATGGGCCGGCGCTCGGCTGCATCGTCGATGGCTGTCCGCCGGGGCTGGAGTTGTCCGAGCAGGACCTGCAGCATGATCTCGACCGGCGCAAGCCGGGCCAGTCGCGTCATGTGACCCAGCGTCGCGAGGACGATCTGGCGCAGATCCTGTCCGGCGTGTTCGAGGGCCGCACCACCGGCGCCCCGATCGGGCTGTTGATCCAGAATCAGGATCAGCGCTCGAAGGACTACTCCGAGATCATGGACCGCTTCCGCCCCGGTCACGCCGATTACACCTATCAGCAGAAATACGGGCTGCGCGACTATCGTGGTGGCGGGCGCTCTTCTGCGCGCGAGACCGCGATGCGGGTCGCGGCCGGCGCCATCGCGAAGAAATGCCTGCGGACGCGTTACGGCATCGAGATTCGCGGCTATCTGGCGCAGCTCGGGCCGATCAGTCCGGCGCGCTTCGACTGGGAAGAGGTGGAGCGCAATCCGTTTTTCTGTCCCGACGCGGACAAGGTCGCCGAAATGGAAGCCTTCATGGATGCGTTGCGCAAGTCAGGCGACTCGATCGGCGCCCGCATCAACGTGGTGGCGAGCGGAGTGATGCCGGGACTCGGTGAGCCGGTGTTCGACCGCCTGGACGCCGATATCGCGCATGCCCTGATGAGTATTAACGCGGTAAAGGGCGTCGAGATTGGCGCCGGCTTCGCCTCCATCGAGCAGCGCGGCACCGAGCACCGCGATGAGATCACGCCGGCCGGCTTTCTCAGCAACAACGCCGGCGGCATCCTCGGCGGCATCTCGAGCGGGCAGGATATCGTTGCGAGCATCGCGCTGAAACCCACTTCGAGCATTCGTCTGCCTGGACGCACCGTCAATCTGCACGGTGATCCGGTCGAGGTCGAGACCAAGGGTCGTCACGATCCCTGCGTCGGCATCCGCGCGACGCCGATCGCGGAGGCCATGCTCGCCATCGTACTGATGGACCATGCGCTGCGCCACCGGGCGCAGAATATGGATGTGCGTTCGGCGACCCCGGTGATCCCCGCGTCGACTGGCAAGTAATTGAAGGGTGAGGTGTGAGGCGTGAAGCGTAAAAGCTTCGAAGCTGTTATTCCACCTGACGCCTGATACCTCACGCCTCACCCATGTATTTTCGCCTCTCCGGCTTCTATCTGTTCTATTTCGCCGCCCTCGGCGCGCTGCTGCCGTACTGGGGGATCTATCTCAAGTCGCTCGGTTTTTCCGCCGGGGACATCGGCGAATTGCTCGCCTTGCTGATGGCGACCAAGATCGTCGCGCCCAATGTCTGGGGATGGATCGCCGATCACACCGGGCGACGCATGGCGGTGGTGCGCGGCGCCTCGCTGCTGGCGGTGATCGCCTTCTGCGGCGTGTTCTTCGTCCAGAGTTTCTGGTGGATGGCCGGGGTGATGGTGCTGTTCAGTTTTTTCTGGAACGCGGCGTTGCCGCAGTTCGAGGCGGTGACCATGAGCCGGCTCGGCGGGGACGCCCACCGTTACAGCAGCATCCGGCTCTGGGGTTCAATCGGATTCATCGCCGCCGTGGCCGCCCTCGGCCCGCTGCTTGGGCGCTATGACGCGGGACTGTTGCCCTGGGTGCTCGTCGCGTTGTATGCGGCGATCTGGATCTCCACGCTGCTGGTGTCGGATCAGAACGCTGAACCGACGCATCATGAACGTGTGCGCCTGTGGGAGGTGTTGCGCCGTCCGCATGTGGCGATGCTGCTGCTGGTGTGTTTCCTGATGCAGGCGAGCCACGGACCGTATTACGGTTTCTATTCCATCTATCTGGAGGAGCACGGCTACGCGCGCTGGCTGATCGGACAGTTGTGGGCGCTCGGCGTGATCGCCGAGGTCGCGGTGTTCATGCTGATGCACCGGTGGTTGCCCCGGTTCGGCGCGCGCCGCCTGCTGCTGGCGAGCCTGGCGCTGACGGTGCTGCGCTGGCTGCTGATCGCGTATTTCGTCGACAGTCTCGCGGTGCTGGTCTTCGCGCAGACGCTGCACGCCGCCAGTTTCGGCGTGTACCATGCCGTCGCCATCACCCTGATCCACAAATTTTTCACCGGCCGTCATCAGGGCCGCGGCCAGGCGCTCTACTGCAGTCTGAGCTTCGGGGCGGGCGGGGCGGCGGGCAGTTTGTACGCGGGCTATCTGTGGGGCGCCGCGGGCGGCGGCGCGACGGCGGCATTCCTGACCGCCGCCGCGCTCGCTGCCGCGGCCCTGCTGGTCGCCCGTCGTACTCTGACAACCGTTGAGTGACGCCGGGCCGCGGTTCCGGTGGAGGTTTGACGCGCCGTGGGTCACAGCGTATCATCCACATCCTTGCGGCGGCCGGGCGACCCCGTTATGCTCTCACCCCGGTACCGGGGTATAGCGCAGTCTGGTAGCGCGCCAGCTTTGGGAGCTGGATGTCGTGGGTTCGAATCCCTCTACCCCGACCAAACAGATGCGCCGGCAGC
>JADLET010000030.1 GCA_020845975.1 Gammaproteobacteria bacterium
GCTGCGCGCCTCCATCCGGTCTACATGGGTGTCGAGGTCGTAATCGTAGCCCGGATGGAGCGCAGCGGAATCCGGGGAATCAGAGGACAAGGGCTTCCCGGATTCCGGAGCTGTGCGCCTCCATCCAGGCTACATGGATTTCGAGGTCGTAATCGTAGCCCGGATGGAGCGGAGCGGAATCCGGGGATATCTTACGGCAGGACAACCGGCTCGGGCGGCGTCCAGGCGTCGCTGCGGTGTTCGGCCACGACGTTGGTGTAGATTCCGCCGCGCACGTTGAACTCGGCGGTCAGGCGCATGTAATGGGGTTCGCAGGCGCGCACCAGGTCGTCGAGGATCGCGTTGGTCACCGCCTCGTGAAAGGCGCCCTCGTCGCGGAAGGACCATATATACAATTTGAGCGACTTGAGTTCTATGCAGCGGGCCGCCGGAACGTATTCGAGGTTCAGGGTGGCGAAGTCCGGCTGGCCGGTCTTGGGACACAGACAGGTGAACTCCGGCATGCGGATGCGGATCGTGTAATCGCGCCCCGGCTGAGGGTTCTCGAAAGTTTCCAGTTGCTTGCTCGGTCTGGTGGGCATGTCGGGTCGTCCAATCGTTGCCGCGTCGGGAAGAAAATCTTCCAGTTGTGGTCAGTTAGGGAAGATAATTAAGTTCATTTTTCAGGTTTGTCCAGGGCCGCGGCGGGGCGGTCGGGGACGCCGCACAGCATAGCAAATTCGCCAATTTTAATCTTGTCTCCACGGGCGCTTTTCCTGTATCTTGGCGCCCCATGCAACTTAAGAAGATCAAACTCGCCGGTTTCAAATCCTTCGTCGACCCCACCACCTTTGCGCTGCCCAGCCAGCTCGTCGGCATCGTTGGCCCGAACGGTTGCGGAAAGTCGAATATCATCGACGCCGTGCGCTGGGTCATGGGCGAGAGTTCGGCCAAACATCTGCGCGGCGACTCGCTGGCGGATGTCATCTTCAACGGCTCCTCGACACGCAAGCCTGTCGGGCAGGCGACCATCGAACTGGTGTTCGACAACAGCGCCGGACGCATCGGCGGCCAGTACGCCAATTACAACGAGATCTCCGTCAAGCGCGAGCTGACGCGCGACGGTCAGTCGGTCTATTTCCTCAACGGCACGCGCTGCCGTCGCCGCGACATCACCGACGTCTTCCTCGGCACCGGTCTCGGGGCCCGCAGCTACGCGATCATCGAACAGGGCACCATCTCGCGCATCATTGAGGCGAAGCCGGAAGAGCTGCGCAACTTCCTTGAAGAGGCGGCCGGCATTTCCAAGTACAAGGAGCGCCGCCGCGAGACCGAGAACCGCATCCGCGACACGCGCGAAAACCTCAATCGCATCGGCGACCTGATCGGCGAGCTGGAGCGCCGCCTCGCGACCCTGCAGCGCCAGGCGAAGACCGCGGAGCGTTATCGCGAGCTGAAGGCGGAGGAGCGCACGGTGAAGGGCCAGTTGCTGGCGCTGCGCTGCCGCAACCTGGATGCCGAGACGGAGGAGAAGAATCGCGCCATCGCCGCGCAGGAAAACGCGGTCGAGAAGGAGATCGCCGAGCTGCGTTCGATCGAAGCCGGCGTTGAAAAGCAGCGCGAGGGACAGGTTGAGGCGAACGAGGAATTCAACCGCATCCAGGGCGAGTTCTACAGCCTGGGTTCCGATATCTCCCGCGTTGAACAATCGATCCAGCACGCGCGCGAAAAGCAGCAGCAGAACCGCGATGACCTCGCCGCGGTGGAGCGTTCGCGCACGGAGTCGCTGCTGCATCGCGAGCAGGACGGCGCCCAGATCGCCGAACTGCGCCAGGTGCTCGAGGCCAGCGAGCCCGAACGCGCCGCGAAGGAAGAGGCCGAGCGCACGTCGGCGGCCGCGCTGGCCGGTGCCGAGCAGGCGATGAACGAATGGCAGGGCGACTGGGATACCTACAACTCCCGCGTCGCCGAGCAGCGCCGCAAGACCGAGGTCGAGCGCACACGCATCCAGAATCTGGAGGAACGTCTGCGCGGACTGCATGAGCGCCTGCTGCGCCTGCAGGGTGAGGAGCAGGGGCTGGGAACCGAATCCGTCGAGGCGGAAGCCGCCGCGCTGAATGCGCAGCTCGGCGAGGTGAGCGCGACGATCGAGGGCATGCGGCAGGAGCTGCAGGGGCTCGGCACACAATTGGCCGAGCAGCGCCAGACCAAGGTCGGCACATCCTCAGAGCTCGGACAGGAGCGCGCGCGCCTGCAGGGCCTGCAGCGCGAGCATGCCTCGCTGGAGGCACTGCAGAAGGTCGCGCTCGGCAAGCAGGAGACGAACGTCGCGCGCTGGCTGGAAGAACAGGGTCTGGGCAACGTGCGCCGGCTGGCGGAAGACATCCAGGTCGACAAGGGTTGGGAGCGCGCGGTGGAAACCGTGCTCGGGCTCAATCTCGAGGCCGTGCGCGTGCCCTCGCTGGATGCCATCGCCGACCGCCTGGGTGGTCTGGAGCAGGGCATACTGACGGTCTTCGACACCGGCTCCGCCGCGTCGCAGCGGCCGGGTGAACTGGCGCCGGCGCTGCTCGACAAGGTACGCGCGCCGTGGCCGCTGGATTCCATCCTCGGCGGCGTCTATGCGGTCGACAGTGTGACGCAGGCGATTTCGTTGCGCACGCGTCTCGCGGCGCACGAATCGCTGATCACCCGCGACGGGATCTGGATCGGCCGTGACTGGCTGCGCGTGGTGAACGCGCAGGATGAAAAGACCGGTGTGCTGTCACGCGAACAGGAGCTGCGCGAGATCGCGCAGTCGCTCGGCACCGTAACGGCGCGCGTCGGCGAGCTGGAACAGCGTCTGCATGACGGCAACGCGCGCATCGCCGGTTTCGACCAGGCGCGCGATGAATTACGCCGCCGGCTCGACGGCGCGACGCAGCAGCAGTCGGAGTTGCGCACGCAGATCAGCCGTCGCGACGCCAGCCTGGAGCAGATCCGGCGCCGGCGCGAGCGCCTGGTGGTGGAGCTCGATGAGGCGCGCTCGCAGTCCGGGCGCGACACTGGCGAATTGACCGAGGCGCGCGCGCGTCTCGATGCCGTGGTTACGGAGTCAAAGGGCCAGGAAGAAGAACATGCACGACTGCAGCAGCGGCGCGATGAAATGCGCGCGCGGCTGGAGGCCTGCCGCACACAGGCGGTGCGCGACCGCGAGGCGGCGCGCGAACTCGCCGTGCGCATCGAATCGGCGCGCTCGCGCCTGAACACGCTCGACGCCGGTCTGGCTCGCGTGGAGAAACAGCTGGCCCAGCTCGATGCCCAGCGTGCCGAGCTGGAGAGCGCCTTGTCGGCCAGCATCGAACCGGTCGAGACGATGAAGACCGAACTGGAACGGCTGCTGGCGCTGCGGCTGGGCGTGGAGGTGCGGCTCGCCGAGGCGCGCAAGGCGGTCGAAGCCTGTGATTTTGCCCTGCGCGAACTGGACGATGCCCGCAATGGTTCGGAGCAGCGGGTGCGTGACCAGCGCGACGCGCTGGAACGCCTGCGCATGCTCCGCCAGGAACTCGCGGTGCGCCATCAGACCCTGCTGGAGCAGCTGGCCGAGACCGGCCACGAGCTCGCCGTCCTGCTGGCCGAGATGCCCGAGGAAGCGGTCGAGAACGTGTGGCACGAACGACTCGAAGGGCTGGCGCAGAAGATCGAGCGCATCGGTCCGATCAACCTCGCCGCCATCGACGAGTTCAAGGAGCAGTCCGAGCGCAAGGCCTACCTGGACGCCCAGTCGGCCGACCTCAACGAGGCGCTTTCCACGCTGGAGACCGCCATCCGCAAGATCGACAGCGAGACGCGGGCCCGCTTCAAGGAGACCTACGATCAGGTCAACGAGCAGCTCGGCCGCCTGTATCCGAAACTGTTCGGCGGCGGCACGGCGCAGCTCGAGATGACCAGCGATGACCTGCTCGAATCCGGTGTGGCGGTGATGGCGCGTCCGCCCGGCAAGCGCAACGCCAACATCCACCAGCTCTCCGGCGGAGAGAAGGCGCTGACGGCGGCGGCGCTGGTGTTCGCGATGTTCGAGCTGAATCCGGCCCCGTTCTGCATCCTCGATGAGGTGGACGCGCCGCTCGATGACGTCAACGCCGGCCGGCTGTGCCAGCTGGTGCGCGAGATGTCGGACCGCGTGCAGTTCATCTTTATCACGCACAACAAGATCACCATGGAGCTGGCCAACCAGCTCGTCGGCGTCACGATGCACGAGCCGGGCGTCTCCCGCCTGGTGGCGGTGGATGTCGACCAGGCGGTCGCGATGGCGACGGCGTGATTTCGTCTGTCATTCCCGCGTCGGCGGGGATGACGTTTTCAGCATTTCAGGGCATATGCGAGCGCAGGGTTCTTCCCTGATCTCTTGTCCGCCGCTTCACGTCCCTTTACCCTTATCCTCCATGACGACGCCGAAACAGGATGCCGCCCGCGCCGCTGTACTGCGCGAGCAGCTCAACTACCATAATTACCGCTATTACGTGCTCGACGATCCGGAGATCCCGGACGCCGAGTACGATCGTCTGCTGCGCGAGCTGCAGGGACTGGAGGAGAAGCATCCCGAACTGGTGGCGCCGGACTCGCCGACGCAGCGCGTGGGCGCGGCGCCGCTGGCCGAGTTCGGCAAGGTGCGACGCGAGATCCCGATGCTCTCGCTCGCCAATGCCTACAACGAGGAGGAGCTGGCCGACTTCGACCGCCGCGTGCGCGAAGGGCTGGAAGCGGAGAGTGTGGAATACAACGCCGAGCCCAAGATGGACGGCGTCGCGGTCAGCCTGATCTATCGCGACGGTGTGTTCATGCAGGGCGCGACGCGCGGCGACGGCACCACTGGCGAAGACATTACGAGCAATCTGCGCACCATCCGCGCGATTCCGCTGCGCCTGTTCGGCGGCGGCTGGCCGTCCGGGCTCGAGGTGCGCGGCGAGGTCTATCTGCCCAAGGAGAGCTTCGAGGCACTGAACGCCGAGGCGATCCGGCGCGGGGAAAAGCTGTTCGCCAATCCGCGCAATGCCGCCGCCGGCAGCCTGCGCCAGCTTGATCCCAGGATCACCGCCGCGCGCCGGCTCGATATCTTCTGCTACGGTGTCGGCAAGGTCGCTGGCGGAGCGCTGCCGGACCGTCAGCACCAGGTGCTGGAGCGGCTGCAGTCGTGGGGGTTTCCGGTGTGTCCGGAGCAGACAGTGGTGCAGGGCGCGGACGGTTGCGCGGCGTATTATCGCGGCATGCAGGCGCGGCGCGACGGACTCCCCTACGAGATCGACGGTGTGGTGTTCAAGGGGAATGGCGTGCGGGAGCAGGAACGCCTCGGTTTCGTGGCGCGCGCGCCGCGCTGGGCGGTGGCCTGCAAGTTCCCTCCCAAGGAAGAGACCACGCTGCTGAAGGCGATTGAATTTCAGGTCGGGCGCACCGGCGCGCTGACGCCGGTGGCGCGGCTGGAGCCGGTGCGGGTCGGCGGGGTGACGGTGACCAACGCGACATTGCACAATATGGCGATGGTCGAGCGCATGGACCTGCGTCCAGGCGATACGGTGATCGTGCGCCGCGCGGGCGATGTGATCCCGCAGGTGATGGGCATGGTGGAATCACGCCGGCCCGATCCGCTGCCGGAACCGTTCCGGGCGCCGGAGCAGTGCCCGGTGTGCGGCTCGGCGGTGGTGCGTCCCGAGGGCGAGGTCGTGGCGCATTGCAGCGGCGGGCTGTACTGTCCGGCGCAGCGCAAGCAGGCCATTCATCACTTCGCCGCGCGCCGCGCGATGGACATCGACGGACTGGGCGAAAAGCTCATCGACCAGCTGGTGGAGCGCGGCCTGGTCGAGAGTCCGGCCGACCTGTACGGCCTGACCCGGGAACAGCTCGCCGCGCTGGATCGCATGGCGGAGAAGTCGGCGGCGAATCTGCACGCGGCGATCGAGAAGAGCAAGCAGACGACGCTGGCGCGCTTCCTGTATTCGCTCGGCATCCCGGAGGTGGGCGAGGCGACGGCGCAGCAACTGGCGGACGAGTTCGGTGACCTCGACGCGGTGATGGCGGCGAACGAGGAACGCCTGCAGCAGGCGCCGGATGTCGGACCGGTCGTGGCCGGGCATATCGCCGGATTTTTCCGCGAACCGCACAACCGCGCGGTGATCGAGCGCCTGCGCGAGTCCGGCGTGCACTGGCCCGCACCGGAGCGCGCCCCGGCGGTGCGTCCGCTGGTCGGGCAGACCTTCGTGCTGACCGGGACGCTGGAGTCGATGACGCGCGACGAGGCGAAGGAGCGCCTGCAGCGGCTGGGCGCGAAGGTCGCGGGCAGCGTCTCGGCCAAAACCAGCTGCGTGGTCGCCGGCGCCGAGGCGGGTTCCAAGCTGGTGAAGGCGCAGGAGCTCGGCGTCCCGGTCCTCGACGAGGCGCGGTTCCTCGATCTGTTACACGAGTACGCCTGAGCGGGGGCGGATGACACGGCCGCCGGCCAGCAGCTATAATCCGGGCACATTAATTCGATAATCAACGCGGCGCGGCCCCACACTTCCGATGTCCATTACCCCCCAGCAAGCCTACGCGGTGTATTCCGAGGCCGACTGTCTGCACAGCCGCGCCGAGATCGAGGCTGCGCTGGACCGCATGGCGCTCGATATCTCCTACGTGCTCGCCGAGGCCAACCCGCTTGTGATCACGGTGATGCAGGGCGGCCTGATCACCGCCGGCATGCTGCTGCCGCGGCTGGCCTTTCCGCTGCAGGTGGATTACCTGCACGCGACGCGTTACCGCGGCAAGACGAGCGGGGCGGACCTGCACTGGATCGTGCGTCCCAGCCAGGCGCTGGCCGATCGCATCGTGCTGCTGGTCGACGACATCCATGATGAGGGACACACGCTGGAGGCAATCGTCGAGGCCTGCCGGCAGGCCGGCGCGCGCCGGGTGTACAGCGCGGTGCTGGTGAACAAGCGGCATGATCGCAAGGCGGCGTATCGCGCCGATTTCGTCGGGGTCGAAGTGGAAGACCGCTATGTATTCGGCTATGGCATGGATTACAAGGAATACCTGCGCAATGCCCCTGGTATCTTTGCCGTGAAGGAGGAACATGCCTGAACTGGCAATCATCGGCGGTACCGGACTGACGGCGCTGGAAGGTCTGCAGATCACCCGCAGGGAGGTGATGCACACGCCCTACGGCGAGCCCTCCGGACCGCTGACCCACGGGGTGTTGAGCGGAAAGGAAGTGATCTTCCTCGCCCGTCACGGCTACGGCCACACCATTCCGCCGCACCGGATCAATTACCGTGCGAACATCTGGGCGTTGAATGAGATCGGTGTCCGGCGTGTCGTGGCGGTGGCGGCGGTGGGCGGCATTCATGCCGATCTGCCTCCGGGCCGGCTGGTGATGCCGGAGCAGATCATCGATTACACCTGGGGGCGCGCCTCGACCTTCTATGAAGAGGGTCTGACCCATGTCACGCATATCGACTTCACCTATCCGTACAATGCCGAACTGCGCGCCCTGATGATCCGCGGCTGTCGCGAGGTGGGAATCGACGCCTGTGATGGCGGAGTCTACGGAATCACGCAAGGGCCACGGCTCGAGACCGTCGCCGAGATCGACCGCATGGAGCGCGACGGCTGTACCATCGTCGGCATGACCGGGATGCCCGAGGCGGCGCTGGCGCGTGAGCTCGATATGGAATACGCCGTGTGTGCCGTGATCGCCAACTGGGCCGCGGGCCGCGGCGACGCTGGTGAAATCATCTCCATGGAGGAGATCGAACGCAATCTCGCCGCCGGTATGGAGCGGGTGCGTACGATGCTGACCCGGCTCGTGCCTCTGCTGTGAACTGAACCGTACCGTCCGATTGCGCTTCAGGGCGCCGGGCCGGATTTCTTCTGTCCGGGCGCTTCATGGGGCGTCAGCTTTATCAACGCCCCGAAGGCGGGGTGATCGAAGTAGTGCACCTCTCCGCTGTTGACGCGCCGGCTCTGGCGCAGGCGGAAGGCCGTTCCGGATTCCCGCAACAGAAGATCCATGTCGATGTGCAGGAATCGATTGCGGCTGACGCGCACCGTGCCGTCGAATTCCCGCGGCGGTGGCGCATCCGTTGATTCGATAGCCTTTGTCCCGTCTGAGGTATCCTCGCTATAGATATGAACCGCGGGCGCATCCGCCTGCGCGGTCACCGGCTGGCGCCAGGCGAGATGCAGCAGGGGATGATAGTCGCGGGCGGCATACAGCCGGGCCAGCGCGGACGCGAGGGTATGGTTCGAGTCGCCGAGCTCCTGGAAGGGCTGGACATTTCCCGGCAGCGGGCTGGATTGCGGAAGCGGGACCAGTTCCATGGCCTTTTCCAGCTCCGGGCTGCCGGGATCAACCGGCCAGACTTCCCCGTTCGAGGCCGGCGGCGTATTGTTTTTGAAAACGATGACCTCCACATCATACCAGGGCGGAGTATCGGCGTCGGCGGCGCCCAGGGCGGTACCGGCGAGCAGTGACAGGACGATGAGCAATGCGGCGCGGATCATGGATGCTGGAGTTTTTGCTTCCGGATCGAAGGATTCAAGCGCCCTAGGGTACTACAAACGGATCGCTTCGCATAAATGGGGACAGATTTATTTTCGTGGGAAAGATTTGAGTTCTGTCCCACAAAAATAAATCTGTCCCCGATTTTGTTGGTCCCCGATTTTGCGATTTTGGGATAAAGAAATAAATCTGTCCCCGTTGGTGATGTGTGAGGTCAAAACGATGGCGGTGCGCGGTGTTTTGAAGATGGGGAATCCCCTGCTGTTGCAGGTGGCCGAACCCGTGACCGAGTTCAACTCGGCGGAGCTCGATCGCCTGATCGGGGATATGTTCGATACCATGGCGGCGGAGGCCGGCGCGGGGCTGGCGGCGCCGCAGATCGGCGTGTCCCGTCGCGTGGTGATCTTTGGTGTGGAAAAGAATCCCCGCTATCCCGAGGTCGAGGAGGTTCCTTCCACCGTGCTGATCAACCCGGTCATCACTTTGATCGACTCTGAACAGGAAGAGGGCTGGGAAGGTTGTCTCAGTGTGCCCGGTCTGCGCGGGCGGGTGGCGCGTTACGCCCGGGTGCGATACACAGGGTATGATCAACGCGGCGACCGCGTCGAGCGCGAGGTCAGCGGTTTTCACGCCCGGGTGGTGCAGCATGAATGTGATCACCTGGACGGGATTCTTTATCCGCGCCGTATCCGGGATCTGCGACTGTTCGGCTTCGAAGAGGATCTGGATGCGCCGGGTGGTCTCCGCGGCGACTGAAGTCGCCGCATTGAACGGGGCGATGTCCGCCCCTTCAGTTCAGTGAGTCGATGGACTGGCTCAGGTCGAGTCCGTTACGCACGGAGTAATGCATCAGCTCGGCGTTGTTGCGCAGATTCATCTTGGTGAGGATCTTGGTGCGGTGCGTGCTGATGGTCTTGACGCTCAGCGCCAGGACGGCGGCGATCTCGGAAACGGTCTTGCCGGCCGCGAGCAGATTGAAGATCTGGAACTCACGGTCGGTCAGCACCTCGTGCGGCGGGCGCTCGAAGTCCGTATCCAGGGTGCTGGCGAGTTTCTCGGCGAGGGACTGGGTGATGTATTTCCCGCCCTGGGCCACGCGGACGATGGCGGAGATGAGCGTATCGGGGTCGCATGCCTTGTTCAGATACCCGGCGGCGCCTGACTTGAGCGCGCGCAGACCATAGTGTTCTTCCGGATGCACGGTGAAGATCAGGACATGTGTCTGGGGCTTTTCGTTCTTGATCTGTTTCAGCGCGTCCAGTCCGTTCTTGCCCGGCATGCTGATATCGAGCAGGACGACATCCCACTGTCCGTTGCGTACCTGGCGTACTACATCCAGGTAGTTTTCCGCTTCACCAATGCTGAATGTCTCTTTCTGTTCGGACAGAATCAGGCGCAAGCCTTGCCGGATCACGGGGTGATCATCTGCGATGAGTACTCTTATCATAGGCTCCCTGGCAATCTTTATTTTTGCTTTTTGTTTGTCGGTCGGGAATGCGCCGATTCTTAGGGTCACCGAGTATGGATTATGCGCATCCGCCCGGTGGCCGGATGACGGTGCTCCATGATTCCATCATCGGCTTATAGTAACCCTCTGTCGCCATGAAATCCGTTCCGCGTTGTTTGCAGGTTTCGCGGGACCATTTCCGCCAGGAGAGTCCGGGCGGTCGGTCAATCTGAGCTGCGCCTGTTTGTTGCCAGAGGCGTTGGTGCACGTGGCTGACAGAGGGGATTTCTCGCTTCCATTCGCACTGGTCAGGTGGCAGTCCTGGCTTGTTTTGTCCGCTGGATGCCGGCAGGTCTGGTTATCCATCCCGCAATACACGTTGCTCTCCTGCAGCGTCGATGTCCGGTTCGCCGGTCATCCGGTTCAATAGCACTTCGTTTTTATTCCTGGCTTTCCGGACGAGCTCACCGTAACTGGTTATTAGAATTACCGAAAAGAAAAGCCGTGGAAATAGGATTTACACTGATTCTATGAGATTTTTTGAGAAGAGGAAGGGGCGTGGTTAGCGGCGTGCAGCCCTGGTATTGAGATGGTTGCGCGACTTCGGCCGTCAGGCGCGTGTGGCGGACGCCTTGTCGGGGGTGATGCGTGCAAGCAGGTTATAGGTCGCCTGCAGGCGACCGGGGAGGTCCGTTGCCGGGTACTTGAACTGCAGGCGATCGCCGCCGTGGAGGCGGTAGCGATCCGGCTGTTTCTGGATCAGGGTGATGAGCCTGGCGCTGTCGATCTGTGGTTCCGGCCCGAATACGATGCGACCGGCCTCGGCCGTCAGCTCGATCTTGCGCACGCCGAGCGGGACCGCGGTGAGCTTGAGCTGCGCGACTTCAAACAGGTGCTTGGCCGGGTCAGGCAACAGCCCGAAGCGGTCGATCATCTCGACCTGGAGCTCGCGCAGCTCGTCGGAGTCGGCGGCGCTGGCGATGCGCTTGTACATGACCAGTCGTCCGTGGACGTCCGGCAGATAGTCCTCCGGGATCAGCGCCGGTTCGCCCAGTTCGATCTCGGCGTCCGGCGCGATCGGGTCATCAAGGCGCGGCGTGCGGCCGGATTTGAGGTCGTTGACCGCGCGCTCGAGCAGATCCATGTACATGGAGAAGCCCACTTCCTGGATCTGGCCGCTCTGTTCCTCGCCAAGCAGTTCACCGGCGCCGCGGATCTCGAGGTCGTGGGTTGCCAGGGTGAAGCCCGCACCCAGTGCTTCGATGGATTCGATTGCTTCCAGGCGTTTCACCGCATCGGCGGTCATCGCGCCGCGCGGCGGCACGATCAGATAGGCATAGGCCTGGTGGTGCGAGCGCCCGACGCGGCCGCGCAACTGGTATAGCTGCGCCAGACCGAGGTGGTCGGCGCGATTCAGGATAATGGTGTTGGCGTTCGGGATGTCGATCCCGCTCTCGATGATGGTGGTGCACACCAGCAGGTTGAAACGCTGGTGGTAGAAGTCCTGCATGACATGTTCGAGCTCACGTTCCGCCATCTGGCCGTGAGCGACGCGCAGGGTGGCTTCCGGCACGATTTCCCGCAGTTCGCCCGCGATCTTGTCGATCGTGCGCACCTCGTTGTGCAGGAAGTAGACCTGGCCACCGCGGTGGATCTCGCGCAGGCAGGCCTCGCGCAGCAGCGGGCGACTCCATTCGCGCACGAAGCTCTTGACCGTCAGGCGGCGCTGCGGCGGCGTAGCGATGATCGACAGGTCGCGCAGGTTCGACAGCGCCATGTTCAGTGTGCGCGGGATCGGCGTCGCGGTCAGCGTGAGGATGTCCACCTCGGCGCGCAGCGCCTTCAGACGTTCCTTCTGGCGCACGCCGAAACGATGTTCCTCGTCCAGGATGACGAGGCCGAGATCCTTGAAGCGCACGGCGGGCTGCAGGAGTTTGTGCGTGCCGATGATGATGTCGACCTTTCCGTCCGCCAGCGCCGAGAGCACCGTGTCCTGTTCCTTCCCCGAGCTGAAGCGGGACAGCACCTCGACCCGCACGGGCAGATCGGCGAAGCGATCCTTGAAGTTGTTGTAATGCTGCTGGGCCAGCAGCGTGGTGGGTACCAGTACGACGACCTGGGCGCCTCCCTGCACGGCGACAAAGGCGGCGCGCATTGCCACCTCGGTTTTGCCGAAGCCGACGTCGCCGCAGACGAGGCGGTCCATCGGTTTGCCGGAGGTCATGTCGGCGATCACGTCGTTGATGGCGTCCTGCTGGTCAGGCGTCTCCTCGAACGGGAAGCCGGCGGTGAAGGCGGCATACTGGTCGTCGGACAGCGCGAAGGCCCGGCCCTGGCGCGCCGCGCGGCGGGCGTAGATGTCGAGCAGTTCGGCGGCGACATCGCGGGCGCGCTCGGCGGCGCGACGACGGGCGCGCTGCCATTGACCGCTGCCGAGCCTGTGCAGCGGGGCCTGTTCGGGCGCGGCGCCGGTGTAGCGGCTGATCAGTTGCAGCGAACTGACCGGGACATAGAGCTTGTCGCCGCCGGCATATTCCAGCTTGAGGAACTCGTTCTGCACTCCGCCGGCGGTCAGCATCTGCAGGCCGAGATAGCGGCCGACGCCATGTTCCTCATGCACCACCGGCGACCCGATGGCGAGCTCGGTCAGGTTGCGGATGACCGCCTCGGCGTCGCGGCTGCGCTTGCTCCGGCGGCGGCGCTGCATGACGTATTCGCCGAAGATCTGCGCCTCGGTGATGACCGCGACGGCGGGCTCCCTGATGATCAGGCCGCGCTCCAGTCCCGCGACGGCGATGCCGAGCGGGGCGTCGTCGCCGAGGAAGCCGGGCCAGTCCTGATAGGTGCGCGGGTAACGCTCCGAGTCGTGCAGCATTGCGAGCAGGCTCTCGCGGCGTCCCGACGTTTCCACAATCAGCAGGACACGACCGGAGAAGGCGTCGAGGAATCGAAGGAGCGATTCGAGCGGGTGGCGCGCGCGGGCGGGCTGACTCAGATTGGGCGGCGGGTCCAGCGCGAGGTTCCAGCTCGCAGCCGTCGCGTCCAGCTCGGTCGTCTGCAACTGACAGCGCGCGGCGTCGGCGAGCGCGGCGTTGATATCGCCCTCCGTCAGGAACAGCGCCTCCGGCGGGACGAGTGGACGTTCCGCGTCATGGCGCAGTTGTTCATAGCGTTCACTGATCTCGGTCCAGTGCTGTTCGATTGCCTGTCCGGTGTCGGCGAAGAGCAGGATCAGGCTGTTCGCGGGGAGATAGTCGAACAGGGTCTCGGTATGTTCGAAGAACAGCGGGAGATAGTATTCGATGCCGGCGGGGGCGAGTCCCTGGCTGATGTCCCGGTAGATCGGGCTGCGCTGCGGGTCGCCGGCGAAGCGGCGGCGAAACTCGCCGCGGAAATGTTCGATCGCCTCTTCGTGCAGTGGGAACTCCCCCGCCGGAAGCAGGCGAATCCGCTCCACGCGTTCGATCGAGCGCTGGGATTCGGGATCGAAGGTGCGGATGCTCTCGATTTCGTCGTCGAGCAGTTCGACGCGGAACGGGAGGGCGCTGCCCATCGGATAGAGATCGATCAGATTGCCGCGGATGCAGAACTCGCCATGCTCCATGACCTGCGCCGCGAGGCGGTACCCGCTGCGGGCGAGGCGCTCGCGCATGCGTTCGGTGTCGATGCGTTCGCCGATGTCGAGGCGCAGGCTGAAGGCATCGAGATAGGCGCGCGGCGCGAGCCGCACCATCGCCGTCGCGACGGGCGCGAGCAGGATGCCTTTCTGGAGTCCGGGCAGCCGTTGCAGTGTGTCGAGCCGTTCCGACACGATGTCCTGATGCGGCGAGAACGCGTCGTAGGGCAGGGTTTCCCGGTCGGGCAGGATCTGGACATGCGGGTCCGATGCCGCGAGGTAAAACTTCAGTTCGTGTTCCAGCCGCTCGGTGGCGGGCATGCCTGAGGTAAGGACGATGACCGGGCCGTTATGGTCGCGGGCGGCGCCGGCGATGGCCAGTCCGGCGCCGCTGCCGTACAGGCGTCCCCACTCGAAGGCGCCACCGTCCGGCCGTGGCAGCGGCGGATTGAACGGGGAAACGCGCGAGGCGGCCGGGGAGGCGTCCGGGGTGATGTCGGTCATGGCGGATAGGGCTGTCGGGCGGTGGTTGCGCGAGTGCGCAAGTCTAGCAAAATTCGCCCGCGCATGCCGCCGTTCGGTTTATGTCGCGTGAGGTCGTTTCAGCGCTGTTTTCTCAACAGCACGTACAGGGCGCCGGTGCCGCCGTCGCGCGGCTGCGCGGAGCAGAAGGCGATGACATCATTGTGTAGCCGCAGCCAGGCGTTGACACGGGATTTGAGCACCGGGGGCCGGTCTGGCGTGCTGAGTCCCTTGCCATGGATGATGAGAACACAGCGGGCGTCCGCGGCCAGGTTGCGTACCAGGAAGGCGCCCAGCTCGCGCCCGGCGGTGGCGGCGGTCATGCCATGCAGGTCGAGTTTCGCCTCGAGGGTGAATTGTCCGCGGCGCAGCTTGCGCATGGCGCCGTGTTGCAGCCCCGGGCGGGCAAAGTCCGGTTGATCGCCGATGTCCGTCTCCATGACGGATTCATGAAAGCAGGGATCCTCAGGCGCCGGGGTCTCCACATGCTGGCGCTTGCGCGGCACCGGCGGGACGCGCGAGGGCCGGGGTGGAGGCGTGTGCTGGCGCAGGCGTTTGACGCCCTTGACGCTGGCGCGGAACAACGCGTGGCCTTCCTTGTCCGGATCCTTGTCCACTGCGTCCGCAAGCCTCATCGCCGCATCCTGAAATCTTCCACCGATCCTAGCCGGGGCGGGCTGATTTTGGCAATTCTCTATTGACCCGGAGAGTGGCGATTCAGTACCATTAGCGCCCTGTAACGTCCTACCATTCCCCGGTAGCTCAGTCGGTAGAGCAGGTGACTGTTAATCACTTGGTCGGTGGTTCGAGTCCGCCCCGGGGAGCCAAATAA
>JADLET010000031.1 GCA_020845975.1 Gammaproteobacteria bacterium
ATGGGTTATGAGTAAGAGGCAGATATTCCTGAACGTTTTCATCACCCATCACCCAATACCATCACCAGACCTTCATCAAACAGTCGGGAGAGCACCCAGTGGATCTGACCCCACGTGAGAAAGACAAGCTGCTGATTTTTACCGCGGGACTGGTGGCCGAACGGCGCAAGGCCCGTGGTCTCAAACTGAACTATCCCGAGGCGGTCGCCTATATCTCGGCGGCGATCCTCGAGGGCGCTCGCGATGGCTGTAGTGTGGCGGAGCTGATGAGCTACGGCGCCACGCTGCTCACGCGTGCGGATGTCATGGAGGGGATCGCCGAACTGATCCTGGAGGTCCAGGTCGAGGCGACCTTCCCGGATGGCACGAAGCTCGTGACCGTGCATAATCCGATCGTCTGAATACCCCGGTGATGGGTAATGGGTGATGAGAGAAAGATTATTGGTGTCTCAATCACCCATCACCCGTTGTCATCCCGGCTAACAAGGAGACCAGAATGATTCCTGGCGAAATCATAACCGTGGACGGC
Organism: Gammaproteobacteria bacterium; assembly: GCA_020845975.1. Classification (GTDB taxonomy): domain Bacteria; phylum Pseudomonadota; class Gammaproteobacteria; order SZUA-140; family SZUA-140; genus JADJWH01. The sequence goes on from JADLET010000031.1 coordinate 530, forward strand.
ACAATCGAGCTCAACGCCGGACGCGATACCGTGACGCTCAGCGTCGCCAATACCGGTGATCGACCGATCCAGATCGGGTCGCACTACCATTTCTACGAAACCAACGCGGCGCTGGCCTTCGACCGCGAAACTGTGCGCGGTTTTCGCCTCAACATCCCGGCCGGAACCGCGGTGCGTTTCGAGCCGGGCCAGTCGCGCACGGTCGAGCTGGTACGCTACGCCGGCGCGGGGCGCGTCTACGGATTCAATGCAAAGATCATGGGGAAACTCTGAAGTGGCTACGATACTGCGGCGCGCATATGCGGAGATGTATGGACCCACGGTCGGTGACCGGGTCCGATTGGGGGATACCGAGCTCTGGATCGAGGTCGAACAGGACCGCACGATCTACGGCGAGGAGGTCAAATTCGGCGGCGGCAAGGTCATTCGCGATGGCATGGGCCAGGGCCAGTCCAGCGCGAAGCAGGTGGTCGATTGTGTCATCACCAACGCGCTGATCGTGGATCACTGGGGCATCGTCAAGGCGGATATCGGCATCAAGGACGGCCGCATCGCGGGCATCGGCAAGGCGGGCAATCCCGATGTTCAGCCCGGAATCAACATCGTCATCGGCCCTGGCACCGAGGTGATCGCCGGCGAGGGGCTGATTGCAACCGCCGGAGGTATCGACTCCCATATCCATTTCATCTGTCCCCAGCAGGTGGAGGACGCGCTGATGTCCGGCGTCACCACCATGATCGGCGGCGGCACCGGACCGGCGGCCGGCACCAATGCCACCACCTGCACGCCGGGGCCGTGGAACATTGCCCGGCTGCGGCAGGCCGCGGATGTCCTGCCGATGAACCTCGGTTTTCTCGGCAAGGGCAACGCGAGCCTGCCGCAGGCGCTGGAAGAGCAGGTCGCCGCCGGGGCGATGGGGCTGAAGCTGCACGAGGACTGGGGCACGACGCCCGCCGCGATCGACAACTGCCTGGAGGTGGCGGAGAAGTACGACGTGCAGGTCGCCATCCACACCGACACCCTGAACGAATCCGGCTTCGTGGAGGATACGCTCGCCGCCTTCAAGGGACGGACGATTCACACCTATCACACGGAAGGCGCCGGCGGCGGTCACGCGCCGGACATCATCAAGGCCTGCGGCGAGGCCAACGTGCTGCCGTCGTCCACCAATCCGACGCGTCCCTATACGGTAAACACTGTCGATGAACACCTCGACATGCTGATGGTATGCCATCATCTGGACCCGGGCATCCCGGAGGACGTCGCCTTCGCCGAATCGCGCATCCGGCGCGAGACCATCGCCGCGGAGGACATCCTGCATGATCTCGGCGCCTTCTCCATGATCAGCTCGGATTCCCAGGCCATGGGTCGCGTTGGCGAGGTGATCACGCGCAGCTGGCAGACCGCGCACAAGATGAAGGTGCAGCGTGGCGCGCTCGCGGGTGATCCTGCCCGCCACGACAATGGACGCGTCAAGCGCTACATCGCCAAATACACCATCAATCCGGCGATCGCCCACGGCGTCGCCGCCGAGGTCGGTTCGATCGAGGCGGGCAAGCTCGCGGATATCGTGCTGTGGCGCCCGGCATTCTTCGGCGCTAAACCGTCGCTGATCATCAAGGGCGGTCTGATCGTCGCCGCGCCGATGGGCGATCCCAACGCCTCGATACCGACCCCGCAGCCGGTGCATTACCGCCTGATGTTCGCGGCCCTGGGCGGCGCCTGCGCCGCGACCAGCGTGACTTTCATATCACAGGCGGCGCAGCAGGCCGCAGTCGCCAGCCGCCTGGGCCTCAGGAAACGCACGGTGGCGGTATCCGGGACCCGGAACATCGGCAAGGCGGACATGATCCGCAACGATTACCGGCCCCGGATCGAAGTCGACCCGCAGACCTACCAGGTACGCGCCGATGGCGAACTGCTGGTATGCGATCCCATGAGTGAACTGCCGCTGGCACAGAGGTACTTTCTATTCTGAGGGTGCTCAAACGATGAATGGATCTGGACTAATCTAGAGAAGAGAGACTGGATAAGGAGGTAATGGGTGAAGGGTAATGGGTGATTAAAATACTTGACCCGTCAATCGAGGCATATTCCACTCTTTGCCCATCACCCATCACCCATCACCCATCACCCATCACCCATCACCCATCACCCATCACCCATCACCCTCATGCTGAAACTGATCGAAATCGTTCAATCCACGGATCCCGGCGCGGCCACGTTGACGCTCACCTTCGATCAGCGCCAGCGCAGCCGTCTGCGCGTGATGCTGGACGACGGACGTGAAGCGGTATTGCTGCTCGAGCGCGGGAGTGTGCTGCGCGGAGGATGCTGTCTGCGTGCGGAAGACAGCAGTATCGTCCGGGTCAATGCCGCGCCAGAGCCCGTGTCTACGGTTCAGTGCGCGGACCCGCATCTGCTGGCGCGCGCCTGCTTCCATCTCGGGAACCGCCACATCGCTCTTCAGATCGGTGATGGCTGGTTGCGCTATCAGCAGGATCACGTGCTGGACGACCTTGTGCACGGGCACGGTCTGCATCCCGTCGCGGAGGCCGCGCCCTTCGAGCCGGAGGCGGGGGCATACGGTCATGGCCACGGCGGCGCGGCGGGCAGCGACACAGACAGAACCATACACACTGGACACGCAGCGAGGCATGAACCCGGTCTGGTATTCGAGCCCACGCTGCTGTCCCTGCTGCGTCTGACAAGTTCGTCGCTGCCGGTGGGTTCCTTCGCCTATTCACAGGGCATGGAATACGCGGTGGAGCAGGGCTGGATCAGCGATGAGGCGAGCGCCTGCGACTGGATCACAGGCCTGTTGCGGCACAGTCAGGCACTCCAGGACATGCCCCTGTTCCTGCGTCTGTACCGCGCCTGGGAGTCGGAGGACTTCGCGGAAGTACTGCGCTGGAACGCGCGTCTTCTGGCCGCGCGCGAATCACGTGAACTCCGCGCCGAAGAGCTCAATGTCGGCGCGGCGCTGGCGCGTCTTCTTGCCGATCTCGGCGTGAACAGGGCGAGATCGGTGCTTTCCTCGATACATGTGCCGAGAACGATGGATGAGTCGCCACCGCCGGGGTATCTCGCGATATTTGCCCTGGCATGCGTTGAATGGCGCATTCCGCGGCGGAACGCCGTATGCGGTTATCTGTGGTCCTGGTGCCAGAACCAGGTCACCGCCGCGATCAAGCTGGTGCCACTGGGCCAGACCGCGGGGCAGCGCATCCTGCAGAAACTGATCGAGTCGATTCCAGCCGTGGCCGATCAGGCCTTCGCGCTGGAAGATGAGGACATCGGTTTCACCGCCCCCGGGCTTGCGCTGGCGAGCGCGCGACATGAGGGGCAGTATACGAGGCTGTTTCTTTCATGAATGGTGATGGGTTATGGGTGATGGGTGATTAATAAAATTTCACATATGGGCATATCTCAATCACCCATTACCCATTACCCATTACCAGAGAGGCACACATGACCAAACAAACCTTACGCGTCGGTATCGGCGGCCCGGTCGGATCCGGAAAAACCGCCCTGGTCGACGCCCTGTGCAAGCGCATGCGGGAGCGCTATGACATCGCCGTGGTGACCAACGATATCTACACTCAGGAGGATGCGCAGTTCCTCGTGCGCAGCGCGGCGCTGGCGCCGGAGCGCATCATCGGCGTGGAAACCGGCGGCTGTCCCCACACGGCGATCCGTGAGGATGCCTCCATCAACCTGGTGGCGGTGGACAAGCTGTGCCAGCGTTTTCCGGGGCTCGATCTGGTGCTGGTCGAGAGCGGCGGCGACAATCTGAGCGCAACCTTCAGTCCTGAACTGTCCGACCTGACCATCTACGTGATCGATGTCGCCGCCGGCGACAAGATCCCGCGCAAGGGCGGACCCGGCATCATGAAATCGGATCTGCTGGTAATCAATAAGATCGATCTCGCGCCGTACGTAGGCGCTTCGCTGGAGGTGATGGACCGCGATGCGCGCAAAATGCGCGGCACCCGGCCGTTCGTCTTCACCAATATCAAGACCGGACACGGGCTCGACGTCGTCGAGACTTTCATCCGTGAGGCGGGGCTGCTGGATGTGGCTTGAAGGGCAGGGCTCAGGACTAAGGACTCAGGACCAAGGACTAAGTGAACTACATCCCGCTCATTACGGGGAAGTATTTGCGCTGATATTGCGCGGAGATCGGTAATTGTACAGACCCCGGATTCCGCTGCGCTCTATCCGGGCTACAGTTTGATTTTTTACTTAGTCCTGAGTCCTAAGTCCTGTTTCTCAGTCGCGCCCGGCGGTGTAATCTATGCGGATGTCAGAAACACCCGCATCGACGCAAAATCCCATGTCCCGCCGATTTAAACGTCCCGCGCTGATCATCGCGGTGTTGCTTGTCTTGTACGCGCTCGCGGGTGTTTTTCTTGTGCCCGCGCTCGCACGCTCGCAAGCGGTGGGTTACCTGAAGGAGCATTACCATCTCGATCTTGAGATCGGAAAGCTCCGCTTCAACCCGTTCACGTTTTCCGTGCGCATTGAGAAGGTGAATCTGAAGGATCCGGCGGGTGACGAACTGCTGGCCTTCGAGTCCTTCGGCGCTGATTTTGAGCTGCGCTCGCTGATCGACCGCGCGCTGGTCTTCAGGTCCGTCAAGTTGGAACGGCCTTACGTGCATATCCACCTGCGCGCGGACGGGACGGTGAATCTGGCGTCGGCCTTCGCGTCACCGCCCGCGGATCCTGCCGTCGAGGAACCCGCCTCGGCGCCACTGGCGCTCGTCATAGGGGACATCGCGCTGAATGGTGGAGATGTGCATTTCACGGATAATTCTCAGGACCGTGCTTTCAACCAGCATTTCATGCCGCTCGATCTGCACGTACAGCACTTCTCGACGCGTCCGGAGGATCGTTCGGATCTCGTCGGGCTGAGCATCACTATCGGCGGGAGTGGACGGCTTGTCGTCTCGGGAGATCTGTCGGCCATCCCGACCCGCTTCGATGTCCGGCTGGCCGCGCATGACATACCACTGGCCATTTTCCAGCCCTATCTGGAAGATCGTCTGCCGGCGGAGATCAGCGCCGGGGCGCTGGGCTTCGATCTGACGCTTGCGCAGGGACAGCCGGGGCAGGCCTCGCATATGCGGGTCGCCGGCAAGGCCGCGGTCACTGGACTCGAGGTCAGGCTCAAGGGCCGCGACGATCCGGTGCTGGCCTGGGATGAGGTGGCCGCGAACGATGTGCAGCTGGACCTCGCCCCCGACCGCCTCGCCATCAGGGAGATCTCCATCGGAGGGCTCGATACCTCGTTCAGGATCTATCCCGATGGTCGCACTAACATCAGTGAAATCGTGCGCCAGGCACGCGAGGCAGGGCCGGAGTCCGCGAAAGAGCCGGCAGCGCAAGCTACAGATTCAAGCGCGCCAGCCTTTCAATATGCCCTTGAGCGCATCGTCATCTCCGGTTCACGCCTGATGTACGACGATGAACAGATTCTGCCGAACGTGCGGGTGCGCATCGAGGATCTCGCCGGCGGGATCGCTGGCATTGCCTCCGCCGCGAATGCGGAGACCACCGTCGCGCTGACCGGCCGCGTCGGGGAGTACGGCAAGGCGAAGATCGATGGCGCGGCCCGGCTCGCGGCGCCACGGCAGGACCTGAAGGCCAAGGTCGTATTCGGCAACGTTGAGCTGAGCTCCTTTTCGCCCTACGCGGGCAAATTCGCCGGGTATACCATCGACAAGGGAAAATTGTTCCTGGATCTCAACTACACCCTGGCCGGCAACCGCATACGGGGCGAGAATCATGCCGTATTCGACCAGTTCGAGCTTGGTGACAGAGTGGACAGTTCCGACGCCCTCAATCTTCCGATCAAGTTCGCGCTGTCCCTGCTGCGCGATCGCGAGGGACGCATCGAGATCAATCTTCCCGTGGAAGGCGATGTCGATTCGCCCGGTTTCAAACTGGGGCCGCTCGTCGTCAAGGCGCTGGTCAATCTGGTCACGCGCATCGTCACCGCGCCCTTCGATTTCATCGCCGGCATGTTCGGCGGCGGGCCGGAGATGGAATACGCCGTGTTCGCGCCGGGCGATGGCGTGCTGTCCGGCGCGGAACGTGAAAAGATCCTGCCCCTGTCCAGGGCGCTCGCCGAACGGCCGCATCTCGTCGTCGAAGTCCAGGGCTGGGCGGACCCCGACGCCGATGCCGGCGCCCTGCGGCAAGGCAAGTTCGATGCCATGCTGGCCGCCACAGGCGCACCCGCGGACTCCGCGCTTGTCGCCGCCTATGACGGTTTTTTCGGCGCCGGCGCCGCGGCCGAGCTGCGGGCCGTGTACGAGGCCCGGCCCGGGTTCGCGGCCGGCGCCCGGTCCGATCTGCTAATGAAGCTAACCGCCGGCATTGACGCCGCTGATCCCGAGACGGTGTTCCGGGACGCCCTGAGCGGCCGGCTGCGCGCCGCCCAGCCGGTGACCGACGAAGAACTGGCCGCGCTCGCCTATGCCCGCGGCGAACAGGTGATGAACCTGCTCATAAACGATGGTGGTGTCGAAGCTGAGCGCGTCTTCGTGCGCCGGGGCGAGATCGCACGGGCGGGCGAGGGCGCCAAGGCGAAACTGATCCTCGACACGCGGTAGGCCAGCCGGCGGGGGCTGTCCCCGTGTGACCGGACCGCTCTGGATGGATTAAAACCTGTCCCCGTTACTTGCCCGTCGCGTCTTTCCGGCGCCCCAGACAAAGCGGGCGTGCCGCCGCCATGCATCGGCGAGCGCATGCCGTATATCATCCGGGTCCAGCGCGGCAAGGCGGGCCAGGCGCTCATTGAGCGCGGTGACCCGGTCCAGGCAGGCGATCTCATGTGCGATGCGCTCCATCACGCATTCGGGATCCTCTTCCTCCAGTGTCCAGCGCGCCTGCAGTTGCGTCAGATTGTGAATGACCTCCTCACGCGTCGGACCACGCTGGACCAGCGCTTCCATCACGGATTCGACGGCGGTGATGCAGGGAGCCTCCCGGCCCGGCTCGCACTGCACGCGGATCCACCAGAGACCGCAGTCGGTATAGAGCTCCAGACGGGACTCAACCGCATAGGCCAGTCCCAGACGTTCGCGCAGCTCGCGCTGGAGCCGGGCTGAGAGCGGTGCGCCGGCGGCGATCTGTTCCGCCAGCAGCAGCGCGGGATAGGACGGATCGCCGAGCGCAGGCACAGGCATCACCCATAACAGGTCCGAGCCATCGCCGGATGCCGGCCCATGCAGCGCGCGGGGGGTGAAATCCGGGGGGGGCGGTGTCCTGTGCTTCCCGGCGGGCAGGCGCTCCAGGGCCTGGCAGGCCTCCACCAGCTCATCGTGGTGGACATCGCCTGCCGCGACGACCCAGATCGAGGGGCCCCGCAGGCGCTCCGCGCAATACTCCTGCATCGCGGCGGGCGAAACGGCGCGGAGTGCATCCCCGGCGCCCAGGATCGGGCAAGCAAGTGGATGACCATCCCATACACGCCTGAGCGCGAACGCCTCCTGCTCGTCCCATGGGGACATCGAGGCCATGCGACGCTCATGACCGACCGCGGGCAGCTCGGCGGCCAGTTCCGCGGCGCCCAGGCGCGGATCAAGCAGCATGGACGTGAACAGCCGTGCCAGCAGCCGCAGACGATCGCCGGTAACCAGTCCGTGGAAGGCAGTGAGTTCGCGCATGGTACGGGCGTTGACGTGACCACCCAGCGCCTCGAAATGATCGGCGAAACGCCCGCTGCCGTGGAACAGCAGGTGCTCGAGCAGATGGGCGTAGCCGTGCTGGCCATGCACTTCATGGCGCGATCCATTCAACAGCCAGAAACCGAGCGCCGCGCTGCGCCGTCCTGGCAGGGGACGACTCAGGATGCGGACACCGTTGGCGAGAGTGGTGCAGACCGTCATGCCGGTTCCGTCGCCACGTGTTCAGGCGAGACGCCGGTGTAATAGTCCGCCCGCGCCCGCAGCATTCGCAACGCGTCATCCTTCTCCACGTCACGCCGTGTGAGCGGAATATCGAAGGTGATCGTGGCGCCGAAACGTTCCGGTGCCTGGGTATCACGTCGCACCTTGTCGAACACCAGCAGGCGGCTGCCGAGGGCGAAGGCCTCCTTGAGGTCGTGGGTGATCATGAAGACCGTCATATCGGTCGCGCGCCACAGGCCGAGCAGCAGGTGGTGCATATCCGACCGGATGCCCGGATCGAGGGCGCCAAAGGGCTCGTCCAGCAACAGGATCTTCGGGCGCTTGATCAGGGCCTGCGCGATGGCGAGACGCTGCTGCATTCCGCCGGACAGTGCGCTCGGATATTTGCCTGCCGCTGCCTCCAGTCCCACCGAACGCAGCGCCTCCTCGACACGGGAAAGCGCCTCACGACGCGCCGCGCCGAACAGACGGCCGCTCAGGCGCGAGGCCACGAGTTCGAGGCCGAGCAGCACATTCTCGCGCACCGTCAGGTGCGGAAACACTGAATAACGCTGGAACACGATGCCCCGTTCCGGTCCCGGTTCGGCGCGCAGCGGCTGGCCATCCAGCTCGATCATGCCGCGGCTCGGTGACTCCTGACCGAGCAACATGCGCAGGAAGGTGGTCTTGCCGCAGCCCGAGGCGCCGACGATGGTGCAGAACTCGTGCTCCGGCACGGTGAGGTTGATGCGCTCGAGCACGACCTGGTTATCGTACTGCTTCCAGACATTCCGGATGACAAGCCGGCTCATGCGCGCGGGATCTCCGCGTGATACCAGGGGAACAGCCGCCGCGACAGCCGGCGCAGCATCAGGTCGAAGGCGTAGGCCAGCAGCGTGATCCAGGCAACGTAGGGCAGGATGAGGTCCATGGCCAGATATCGCCGCACCAGAAAAATCCGGTAACCGAGTCCATCGGTCGCCGCGATGGCTTCAGCCGCGATCAGGAACAGCCAGGCCGCGCCGAGCGAGAGCCGGACCGCGTCGATCAGGCGCGGCAGGATCTGCGGCAGCACCACGCGCAGGATGACCAGCCAGGTGGAAGCGCCCAGGGTCTGGGCCTTGATGAGCTGTTCCGGCGGAATCTCACCGGTGCGCAGCGCGAGGTCACGGATCAGAAAAGGCGTGATGCCGATGACGATCAATATGATCTTTGATACCTCGCCCAGTCCGAACACGATGAACAGGATGGGCAGGATCGCGAGCGGCGGAATCAGTGAGAGTACCGCCACCAGCGGCGCGAAGGCGGCGCGCACGCGCGGGATCACCCCGATCAGAATACCGGCCGCGAGGGCCAGCGCCGCACTGATGAAAATGCCGCTGAGCAGCCGCAGCAGACTGCTCGCGGTATCTTTCCACAGCAGGATCTCACCGCTGCGCGCGTCGGGCAGAAAGGCGACCTTCTCGATGGCCGCGCCGAAGGCGGCGAAGGAGGGCAGCAGCTTGTCATTCGGATTCTCGGTGAGACGCAGGTCCGAACCGATGACATAGGCCGCCACGATCAGCAGGAAGGGCAGCGCGCCCAGGGCGAGCGCGCCGGACCTTCCGGGATGCTGATTGATCAGGCGCGGCATGGCCTAGAGCTTGCCGTCCGCCGCCATCTTCATGTAGGACGAAGTGAAGCGCAACTTGACGTTGCCCTTGTCGCCGAGAAGTTTGTCGCCAGGGAAGCTGATCCCGACCGCGTCGACGCTGCGCGCCCCTTCGCCGAGGATGCCATGGTCGAAGGAAAACGTGCGCACATGGTCCATGGTCGTGATCAGTTCCCCGCTGTCGGTGAATTGCACCGCGTCTGCGGCGGAATAGAACATCCTGGTGGTCTTGAGCTGGCTGTCGAAACCGGCGAGATCGGTGCCGGAGGCCTGGCCCATATGGGTGCGCGCCGCCGTGCCCGCCGCATCCTTGCCGGCCATCAGTGCCATCGTCTCGTACCAGGCTCCGGTCAGCGCCTTGCCGAGGGCCGGATTGGCCTTCAGTATGTCGCTGTTCACCACCATCAGGTCGATGATCTCGCCGGGGATCTGGCTGGAATCGAACACCGGCTTCGCGCCTGGCATGGCCGCCACCTCGCTCAGCTGCGGATTCCAGGTGACCAGCGCGGTGACGTCGGGTGAGGAGAACGCGGCGACGATATCGGCGTCAGAGGTATTGACCACGGTGATGTCCTTCTCCTTCAGGCCGACCGTGTCGAGTCCGCGCGCCAGCAGGTAGTGCGAGACCGAGAGCTCCACCAGATTGACTTTCCTGCCCTTGATGTCCTTCAGCGCGGCGGCATTCCTCAGGATGATGCCGTCGTTGCCATTGGAGAAGTCACCCACAATAAGGGCGGTGGAATCGACGCCGCCCGCGGCCGGGATGGTCAGGGCGTCCATATTGGTCATCACGCAGCCGTCGAAGGCGCCGGCGGTGTACTGGTTGATCGATTCGATGTAGTCGTTGATCTGCACCACCTCGATGTCGATGCCGTATTTGTCGGCCCATTTCTTCACGATGCCCTGGCTGGCGGCGTACTCCCACGGCATCCAGCCGACGTAGATGCTCCAGGCGACGCGGAATTTGGTTTTTTCGGCGGCCATTGCGCCGGGGGCGGCGCCGAACATCAGGACGGCGAGGACGAGCAGCAACGCGGATACGGCGGAAATTCTGGACGTTTTCATGATGTTCCCCTTGAGCTGTCAGTTCTGTTGCATCAGACCGAGTGCCGGGGAAGTATGTGCCGAGACGGACCGGGAAAGCCGGCAGGCACCGTCAGGACAACACACATCCGCGGCCTGTGCCTCCCGGGCTTTTATCCCGCCGTGTATCCGAACTCTCCAGAACGGGGACAGATGTATTTATTCAACCTGTCGGCGTACTGTGTCGCTCGGACTGCATCCCTTGGACCAGGCATCTTCGTGATCGGCGACAGATTTAAAAAATCTGTCGCCAACGCCAAAGACCGGAACCCTAGATGCTCTGAACAGGGTTTAGCAATTAACATGCCGCGCTTGCGCGCCATGCACGAGGCGAGTCCTAACAGATTGACTGGTATTGGATTCGCATGAGTTTTCTTCATCACGGCACGGTGTCGGTCGTCTTCGTGCGCGCAACCGCCGCAGATATTTGCCCCATTCTGGTGTAGATACGCATCAATATGCGCAGTAATGGTGCCGCTTGCGCGCGACCGATCCGGGCTGGTAGTGATGAAGCGCGCGAACACGCGCTGCTGTTCCAGTATCGAATTGTTTGCAATTCCATCGCTTAGTAAATACTCGCGCCATTCCCGCTCATGCGTTGGGCAGGATGGTACGCAGCTTGCAATCCCTCTGGGCAAGCGGCGCTGGCCGCGATATGCAGCCTATCAGGATGACTAGGGTTCCGGTTCCGCGTGGTACAAGGGGACAGATTTAAATCTGTCCCCGATGGCGATGCGGGATGTCTGGTCCGAGAGTCGTCGGCCTCCGGTGTGGGGGTTACACGGCGGGATAAAAGCCCGGGAGAGCAGGCCTCTCACGACTTTTGTTCAACGGTAACCGTTCAGACCAAGGAGGACGCATGGCCGATTATTCCCGTTTCCGCACACTAAAGCCTTCGCTGCGCAATCCGGCGCACCGTCATCATTACACATTCGACAAGTCGCAGCTGCACGGCTGGAAGGCCGCGCACAAGGAGGCGGAGCTGCCGCACAGCGGCTGGGACGCCGAGGAGAAGCGTTGCCTGGAGCTGGGCCTGCAGGGCGCGGACAGTATCACCGACAAATCGATCCCGACCTTCGCTCGTGGCGAGCTGCCGCACTACGCCGGCATCAACACCTTCATGAAAGCGCCGTACTGCGAAGATATCAAGGATGTCGGCAAGTTTGATGCGGCGATCATTGGTGTCCCGTTCGACGGCGGCACCACCTACCGGCCCGGCACGCGCTTCGGGCCGCAGGGCATCCGCCGCATCTCCGCTCTGTATACACCCTATAACTACGAGCTCGGCGTGGACCTGCGCGAGCAGATGACGCTGTGCGACACCGGGGACGTATTCACCATACCGGCCAATATCGAGAAGACCTTTGACCAGATCAGCCGGGCGGTCGGTTATGTGTTCGCGAGCGGCGCGTTGCCGATAATCCTGGGCGGCGACCATTCGATCGGTTTCGCCACGGTGCGCGGCATCGCGCAGCAGACTGACAAGAAGATCGGCATCATTCACTTCGATCGCCACGCCGACATCCAGGAAAAGGATCTCGACGAACGCATGCACACGACGCCTTGGTTCCACGCCACCAACCTGCCCAACGTGCCGGCGACCAACCTGGTGCAGGTCGGCATCGGCGGCTGGCAGGTGCCGCGCCAGGCGGTGAAAGAGGCGCGCAAGCGCGATACCACCATCATCACCATGCACGATGTCGAGCGCCTCGGCCTGGACAAGGTGGCCGAGATCGCGCTCGAGACGGCCTGGCACGATGCCGATGCGGTCTACCTCAGTTTCGACATCGACAGCGTCGATGCCGGCTTCGTGCCGGGCACCGGCTGGCCGGAGCCGGGCGGCTTCCTGCCGCGCGAGATCCTCTATTTATTGGGCCTGGTTGCACGTGAGGGCATCTGCGGCATGGAGGTGGTGGAGGTCTCACCGCCCTACGACGTCTCCGATATCACCTCACTGATGGCGATGCGCGCCATCGTCGATGTGCTCGGCACACTGGTAGCCCACGGAAAGATGGGTGCGCACCGGCACATCATTCGTGGGTGAGACCGTGATTAATCCTGTAGCCCGGATGAAGGCGCGGCGAACCGGAATCCGGGGGGTGGTCCATTATTCCCCGGATTCCGCTGCGCTTCATCCGTGCTGCATGGGGATGGATGACTTTTATCTGCCCCGGGATTTCGACCGGACAACCATTGCCGGATTTTCCTGCGCATCTACGAAACAGAAAATGCCCATGCAAAAAGACTGCGCAATTCGATGGCATTCGCGCCCGAATCTGTTGCGCCATGGTGCAACTCTCTCCGCCAATTCGTTGCATAAAAACACGGATAATTACTATATCTCTAATCAACAAGGAAAAAATAATTGTGGCACAAAGGATGCTATTCAACGTTCGTACTTTGTTCGAACAAAGCACATGGCTGGATCAAGGCAGTTTCATCAATCTTGAATATAGGTAGAGGGAGACAAAGGAAATGCATACGAAAAAACTGAGTCGTTTGATGTTGGCGGCCAGCCTGGCGGCCCCCGCCATGGTGTTCATGCCGATGGGCGCGGAGGCAGGTACAACCGCGAACATCAGCGTCGCCAATATGTATCTGTGGCGCGGTCTGGATGTCAGCGCCTCCGATGCGCAGGTCAGCGGCACGCTGCAATACAACGCCGACAGCGGATTCTATGTTGGCGGCTGGGCATCCAGCACCTGGGCCGGCGCGGGATACGAGCTCGATCTGTACGGCGGCTACGCCGGTACCGCGGGCGACTTCAAGTATGACATCTCGTACTGGGAGTACCTGTACCCCGAGGCGGGTTTCGTGCCCGACGATGACGTCGGCCTCGGCGATACCGATGCCTCGGATCTTGTGCTCAGTATCGGTTACGACATGTTCACCGCCGCGGCCTATATCAACATGGACAGCGACATTGACGACGACATCTATTACACGCTGGGCGCCTCTATGGGCAAATTCGGCGTGACGTTTGGCTTCTGGACGCGCGACGACGGCGACGATGCGGGCGAAACGACGGGTGATGAATACAGCCATATCACCCTGAGCTACAACCCGATCGAGACGTTGACCTTCAAGGCGAGCATGGCCAGCTCGGATGACGGATCCACGGAAGAAGACCCGCTGGTCCAGGTGTCATACACCTGGGGTTTTGATCTGTAAGTAATGATGTCGCAACACACTGTCTAGACCTCAGGGACCACGCCGGCCGGTGTGGTCCCTGAGTTTATTTGGTCATTCACCCGCCATATACACAAAAAGAGGAAGGGGATCATGAATCAACATAAATTGCTGAGTTGGAGAAATCTGTTTGGATCGCTGGCCGCTGTCGCCCTGACCGCGGGAACTTTGTCAGCCCATGCCGCCGACACGATCAAGGTCGGCGTTCTGCACTCGCTGTCCGGCACCATGGCGATCAGCGAAACAACGTTGAAAGAGACCGTACTGATGCTGGTCGACGAGCAGAACAAGAAGGGCGGTCTGCTTGGCAAGAAGCTGGAGGCGGTAGTGGTCGACCCGGCCTCGAACTGGCCGCTGTTCGCCGAAAAGGCGCGCGAATTGATTCAGAAGGACAAGGTCTCGGTGGTATTCGGCTGCTGGACCTCGGTGTCGCGCAAGTCCGTACTGCCGGTGTTTGAGGAACTGAACAGCCTGCTGTTCTATCCGGTGCAGTACGAGGGCGAGGAATCCTCCAGGAACGTGTTCTACACCGGCGCCGCGCCGAACCAGCAGGCCATCCCGGCGGTGGACTATCTGATGAAGGACCTCGGCGTGAAGCGCTGGGTACTTGCCGGCACGGATTATGTGTACCCGCGCACCACCAACAAGATCCTCGAGGCCTATCTGAAGGCGAAGGGCGTCAAGGATGCGGACATCATGATCAACTATACGCCGTTCGGTCACTCGGACTGGCAGAGCATCGTGTCCGACATCAAGAAGTTCGGCTCCGAGGGCAAGAAAACGGCGGTGGTATCGACCATCAACGGCGACGCCAACGTGCCGTTCTACAAGGAGCTCGCCAATCGCGGC
>JADLET010000032.1 GCA_020845975.1 Gammaproteobacteria bacterium
AACCGTCTCAAGCGCCTGCTCGACCTCAACGCGCCCGACATCATCGTGCGCAACGAAAAGCGCATGCTGCAGGAGGCCGTCGATGCCCTGCTCGACAATGGTCGTCGCGGCAAGGCCATCACAGGCACCAGCAAGCGTCCGCTGAAGTCGCTCGCGGACATGATCAAGGGCAAGCAGGGCCGCTTCCGCCAGAATCTGCTCGGCAAGCGTGTCGATTACTCCGGCCGTTCCGTGATCGTGGTCGGTCCGACGCTGCGCCTGCACCAGTGCGGCCTGCCGAAGAAGATGGCGCTCGAGCTATTCAAACCCTTCATCTTCAGCAAGATCGAACGGCGCGGTCTCGCCACCACCATCAAGGCCGCCAAGAAGATGGTCGAGCGCGAAGGTCCGGAGGTGTGGGATATCCTCGAGGAAGTCATTCGCGAGCATCCCATCCTGCTCAACCGCGCACCCACGCTGCACCGCCTCGGCATCCAGGCCTTCGAACCCACCCTGATCGAGGGTAAGGCGATTCAACTGCATCCGCTCGTCTGCACCGCCTTCAACGCCGACTTTGACGGTGACCAGATGGCCGTGCACGTGCCGCTGTCGCTGGAGGCCCAGCTCGAGGCGCGCGCGCTGATGATGTCGTCCAACAACATTCTGTCGCCCGCCAATGGCGAGCCGATCATCGTTCCGTCGCAGGACGTTGTGCTCGGTCTCTATTACATGACGCGCGAGAAGGTGAATGTGCCCGGCGAGGGCATGATTTTCGCCGACCTGACAGAGGTGCACCGCGCCTATGAAACGCGCCACGCCGACATTCACGCCCGCATCAAGGTGCGCATCGACGAGGTGTTGTTCGATGAAGACGGCGAGCGGCGCGAGATCCGGCGCGTGGTGTCCACCACGGTGGGCCGGGCGCTGTTGTTCGAGATCGTGCCCGACGGCATGTCGTTCGATCTGATCAACCGCGACATGAACAAGAAGGCGATCTCCGGCCTGGTCAACATCTGCTACCGCCGTGTCGGTCTCAAGGAGACCGTGATTTTCGCGGACCGCCTGATGTACACCGGTTTCAGCTACGCCACCCGCGCCGGTGTCTCCATCGGCGTCGACGACATGGTGATCCCGCGCGAAAAGGCCGGCATCATCGAGGCCGCCGAACAGGAGGTGAAGGATATTGAGGCGCAGTACACCTCGGGTCTGGTTACCAACGGCGAGCGTTACAACAAGGTGGTCGACATCTGGTCGCACACCAACGACAAGGTTGCCAAGGCGATGATGGACAAGCTCGGCACCGACGTTACCACCGACAGCGAGGGCAAGCAGATCCGCCAGCCTTCGTTCAACTCGATTTTCATGATGGCCGATTCGGGCGCGCGCGGTTCGGCGGCCCAGATTCGCCAGCTCGCCGGCATGCGCGGCCTGATGGCGAAGCCGGACGGCTCGATCATCGAGACGCCGATCACGGCGAACTTCCGCGAAGGCCTCGACGTGCTGCAATACTTCATTTCGACGCACGGCGCCCGCAAGGGCCTGGCCGATACCGCGTTGAAGACAGCGAACTCCGGTTACCTGACCCGCCGTCTGGTTGATGTCGCGCAGGATCTGGTTATCACTGATCTCGATTGCGGCACGACCGACGGCGTCATGATGACTGCTCTCATTGAGGGCGGCGACGTGGTGGAGGCGCTTGGTTCGCTGGTGCTTGGCCGCGTACTGGCAGAAGAGGTCAAGCTGGGTGGTGAGGTAATTCCCGCCGGCACCCTGATCGACGAGCAGTGGGTCGAGCGTCTGGAACAGGACGGCATCGATTACGTCAAGGTACGTTCCGCCATCACCTGTCGCAACCGCCACGGCATCTGCGCCGCCTGTTACGGGCGCGACCTGGCTCGCGGCCACCTGGTCAACATCGGAGAGGCGGTGGGCGTTATCGCCGCGCAGTCGATCGGCGAGCCCGGTACACAGCTCACGATGCGCACGTTCCATATCGGTGGCGCCGCGTCGCGCGCCGTGACCGTCAACTCGGTGGAGGCGAAGGTCAGCGGCAACGTACGGCTCGATAACATCAAGCTGGTGCAGAACAGCAGTGGCGTGAACGTGGCGGTGTCCCGCTCCGGCGAACTGATCGTCATCGACGGCGGTGGTCGCGAACGCGAGCGCTACAAGATTCCCTATGGCGCGCTCATATCCGCCAATGACGGCGACAAGGTTGCCGCGGGCCAGCAGCTCGCTAACTGGGATCCGCATACTCACCCCGTGGTGACCGAGGTCGGCGGGCGCCTGAGCTACTCGGATATCATCGATGGCGTGACCGTGCAGCGCCACACCGACGAATTCACCGGTCTGTCCAGCATGGTGGTGACCGATCCCAAGGCGCGCGGTCTCAGCACCAAGGACCTGCGCCCGATGGTGAAAATCGTGGACGAGAAGGGCGGCGAACGCTACTTCGCCGGCACCGACATCCCGGCGGTCTACTATTTGCCGGCCGGCGCCATCATCAATCTCGAGGACGGAGCCGAGGTAATGGTCGGCGACGTCATCGCGCGTATCCCGCAGGAATCGTCCAAGACCCGCGACATCACCGGTGGTCTGCCGCGCGTGGCCGATCTGTTCGAAGCGCGCAAGCCGAAGGATCCGGCCATCCTGGCCGAGATCTCCGGCACCGTGGCCTTCGGCAAGGACACCAAGGGCAAGCAGCGTCTGATCATCGTTGGCGAGAACGGCGAGCGCTTCGAGGGGCTGATCCCCAAGTGGCGCCATATCACGGTATTCGAGGGCGAGCATGTGGAGAAGGGCGAGATCATCGCCGACGGCCCGCCTTCGCCGCACGACATCCTGCGCCTGCTTGGGGTCGAGCCGCTGGCGAAATACATCGTCAAGGAAGTGCAGGACGTCTACCGTCTGCAGGGCGTGAAGATCAACGACAAGCACATCGAGGTCATCGTGCGCCAGATGCTGCGCAAGATCGAGATCAGCTCACCCGGCGAAACCAGTTTCCTGGCCGGCGAGCAGGTCGAGCGCGCGCGCCTGATGGAGGAGAACGACAAGGCCGCGGCGGATAAAAAGCAGGTGGCGCTGTACGTCCCTGTGCTGCTCGGCATCACCAAGGCCTCGCTTGCGACCGAGTCCTTCATCTCCGCCGCCTCCTTCCAGGAGACCACCCGCGTGCTGACCGAGGCCGCGGTGAGTGGCAAGGTGGATAGCCTGCGCGGCCTGAAAGAGAATGTGATCGTGGGTCGCTTGATCCCGGCGGGTACCGGCCTTGCCTACCACCTGGACCGCCAGCGCCGCACGGCGGCGCCGGAGGCCCCGGTGGAGGAGAAGCAGCCGACTACCAGCGAGGTGGAAGAGGCCCTCCGGCAGGCCCTTAACGTTACCTGATTGCGGTTTGCGCGACGGAAAATCGACGCCGTCCGTAACCGAAATGACTGACGCCCCCGCCTGGAAACGGTCGGGGGCGTTTAGTTTTTACCCTCTCCCGGTACGCAGACGTAAGCTGTGGCCCGGGCGGGATTTCCGGCCCGGATGCGGGCCTGTTTCTACAGTATTTTCCGGTGCAATGTCTTGACAGTTTATGTTTATCACCCTAAACTTCGGCGTCTTTGCAGAAGCGAACTGCTTCTCTCAAGTGCAGATCACTCAATAATAAGCGTTCAACCGTTGGCGGCTGCGTCCTAGGCGCCCCCGTCCCACTGGCTGGACGCTTAACGTTTATAAGGCTGGGGAAGTCGGAATGGCGACAGTCAATCAGTTGGTCAGAAAGCCGCGGTCACGTAAGGCCGCCAAGAGTACGGTGCCCGCGCTGGAAGGGTGCCCGCAGAAACGGGGGGTGTGGACGCGCGTTTACACCACGACCCCCAAGAAGCCGAATTCCGCGCTGCGCAAGGTCGCGCGCGTCCGCCTTACCAATGGGATGGAAGTCAGCTCCTATATTGGCGGTGAAGGACACAACCTGCAGGAGCACTCGGTGGTGCTGATCCGCGGTGGGCGTGTCAAGGATTTGCCGGGTGTGCGTTATCACACGGTGCGCGGGAGTCTCGATACCTCCGGCGTGGATGGGCGTCGCAAGGGCCGTTCGAAATACGGTGCCAAGCGCCCCAAGGGTTGATCAGCGCAACTAGCTTGATGGATTAAACGACGATGGCGAGACGTAGAGTAGCAGCGAAGCGGGAACGGATGCCGGATCCAAAATACGGGAACCGCAGCCTTGCAAAGTTTATTAACATGATCATGACCAGCGGCAAGAAGTCTATCGCCGAGCGCATTGTGTACGGCGCGCTGGATCAGGTTGCATCAAAGGGTAAGGGCGAGCCGCTCGACTCGTTGATGAAGGCGCTGGACAATATCCGGCCACTGGTTGAGGTCAAGTCCCGCCGCGTCGGCGGCGCGACCTATCAGGTGCCGATGGAGGTGCGCGGCGATCGCG
>JADLET010000033.1 GCA_020845975.1 Gammaproteobacteria bacterium
GGCTCGACCAGGCCGAGCTTCATGTCCTCGGGCAGGCCGCCGACGTTGTGGTGCGACTTGATCACCGCGGCCTTGCCGGTCTTGGCGCCGGCGGATTCGATCACGTCGGGGTAGATGGTACCCTGGGCGAGCCACTTCGCGTCCTTGATCTTGCCGGCCTCGTCCTCGAACACCTGGATGAAGGTCTTGCCGATGGCCTTGCGCTTGTCCTCAGGATCGGCGAGACCCGCGAGCGCGCCCATGAATCGCGCCTCGGCGTCGACGCGGATCACCTTCACGCCCATGTGCTGGGCGAATATGGCCATGACCTGGTCGCCCTCGTTGTGGCGCAGCAGGCCGTTGTCGACAAAGATGCAGGTGAGCTGATCGCCGATGGCGTTGTGCAGCAGCGCGGCGACCACGGAGGAATCGACGCCGCCGGACAGTCCCAGAATGACGTTATCCCTGCCGACCTGTTTGCGCACCTGCATGATCAGGTCATCGATGATATTGCCGGCGGTCCACAGCGCGGCGCAGCCGCAGATCTCGTGCACGAAGCGCTCGAGGATGCGCTGACCCTGGCGCGTGTGCGTCACCTCGGGGTGGAACTGCACGCCGTAGAAACGGCGCGCCTCGTCGGCCATGGCGGCGATGGGCGCGTTATCGGTGCTCGCCATCAGCTTGAAGCCAGTCGGCAGGTTGATGACATGGTCGCCGTGACTCATCCACACGTCGAGCATGCCATAGCCCTCGGGCGTGGCATGGTCCTCGATGTCGCGCAGCAGTTGCGTATGACCGCGCGCGCGCACCTGGGCAAAACCGAATTCACGATGCTTCGCGCTCTCCACCCTGCCGCCGAGCTGCGTCGCCATGGTCTGCATGCCGTAGCAGATGCCGAGCACCGGCACGCCAAGCTCGAACACGATCTGCGGCGCGCGCCCGGTGTCCGCCGCGGTCACGCTGTCCGGCCCGCCGGACAGGATGATGCCCTTCGGATTGAAGGCACGGATCGCCTCCGGGTCCATGTCCCAGGGGTGCAGTTCACAGTAGACCTTGCCCTCGCGCACGCGGCGCGCGATGAGCTGGGTATATTGCGAACCGAAGTCGAGGATCAGGATGCGGTCGGCGTGGATGTTCGGGTGGGCGGATGCTGTTTGCACGGAGCGGAATCTTCTGAGAATGGGTGATGGGTGATGGGTAATGGGTGATGGGCGGCAGGGATTTTAATCACCCATCACCCTTCACCCATCACGCCCTTCAATCTATACGATAATTCGGCGATTCCTTCGTGATGCTCACATCGTGGACGTGGCTCTCGCGCATGCCGGCGGTGGTGATGCGCACGAAGCGCGGCTTGCTGCGCATCTCATCGATATTGTGGCAGCCGGTGTAGCCCATGCTGGCGCGCAGGCCGCCGATCAACTGGTGCAGGATCGCGATCACCGAGCCCTTGTACGGCACGCGGCCCTCGATGCCCTCCGGCACCAGCTTCTCCACCGCCGATTCGGCGTCTTGGAAATAGCGGTCGGAGGAGCCGTAGGCCTCGGCCATGGCGCCGAGCGATCCCATGCCGCGATAGGACTTGTACGAGCGGCCCTGGTACAGCTCCACCTCGCCGGGCGATTCCTCGGTGCCGGCGAACATGCTGCCGATCATCACACAGTGCGCGCCGGCGGCGATGGCCTTGGCAAGATCGCCCGAGAAACGGATGCCGCCGTCGCCGATCAGCGGGACGTCGGTGCCGCGCAGTGCATTGGCGATGTTGGCGATGGCGCTGATCTGCGGCACGCCGACGCCGGTCACGATGCGCGTGGTGCAGATCGAGCCCGGACCAATGCCGACCTTGACTGCGTCCGCACCCGCCTCGTACAAGGCACGCGCCGCCTCGGCGGTGCCGATGTTGCCGCCGATCACCTGCAGATCGGGAAAGCGCTTCTTGATCGAGCGCACGGTGTCGAGCACCTTCTGCGAATGGCCGTGGGCGGTATCGACCACGATCACGTCCACGCCGGCGGCGACCAGCGCCTCGGCGCGGTCGTCATTGGCGGTACCGACGGCAGCGCCCACGCGTAGGCGGCCGTAGTCGTCCTTGCACGCGTTGGGGAAGTCCTTCGCCTTCTGGATGTCCTTCACGGTGATCATGCCGCGCAGGTGGAACCTGTCGTTCACCACCAGCACCTTCTCGATGCGGTGCTTGTGCAGCAGCCGGATGATCTCGTCGCGCTCGGCGCCCTCCTTCACCGTCACCAGGCGCTCCTTCGGCGTCATGATGCTGGAGACCGGCTGGTCGAGCTTGTTCTCGAAGCGCAGGTCGCGCCGCGTGACGATGCCGACCAGGTCCTCGCCCTGCACCACCGGCACGCCGGAGATCTGGTTCTCGCGCGTGATCTTGAGCACGTCGCGCACGCTGGTATCGGGCGAGACGCTGATCGGATCCTTGATGACTCCGCTCTCGAACTTCTTCACCATGCGCACCTGCTGGGCCTGCTGGTCGGCTGGCATGTTCTTGTGCACGATGCCGATGCCGCCTTCCTGCGCCAGGGCGATGGCCAGCCGCGCCTCGGTGACCGTGTCCATGGCGGAGGAGATCAGCGGGATGTTCAGGGTGATCGTCCGCGTCAGGCGCGTGCGCAGGTTGACCTCTTTCGGCAGCACCGTCGAGTGGTCGGGTAGGAGCAGGACATCATCAAACGTAAGTGCGTCTTCCAGGATTTTCATAGCATTCGCCTGCCGGAGAAAAATTCTGACTATTATAAGGATCCGGAGCGGCCGGGTAAACCACGGCAAATCCTTAGCCCGGAAGCGTTTTTATCCACCGGCTGGGGTATCATGGCGCCCTATGGAAGAAGAACGCGGTCTGCCGGGGGACGTAACGCCCGGACGCGACGTCTATTCGGTCTCGCGCCTGAACCGCGAGGCGCGCGAGCTGCTCGAGACCGGCCTGCCCCTCTTGTGGGTGGAGGGCGAGCTGTCGAACCTGGCCCGCCCCTCCTCCGGCCACCTCTATTTCTCGCTCAAGGACGCGCAGGCGCAGGTGCGCTGCGCCATGTTCCGCAACCGCAACCAGCTCGTCCGCTTCCGCCCCGCCGACGGCATGCAGGTGCTGGCGCGCGCGCGCGTCAGCCTGTATGAGGCGCGCGGCGATTATCAGCTGATTGTCGAATCTTTGGAGGAAGCCGGCGATGGCGCCCTGCGCCGCGCCTTCGAGCAGCTCAAGCAGCGCCTGCTCGCGGAAGGGCTGTTCGAGGCGGAGCGCAAGCAGCCCATCCCGGAGCTGCCGCGCCGCGTCGGCGTGATCACCTCGCCCACCGGCGCGGCGATCCACGACGTGCTGACCGTGCTGCGGCGTCGCTTCCCGGCGATCCCGGTGCTGATCTACCCGGTGCCGGTGCAGGGCAAGGCGGCCGCGCCCGAGATCGCGCGCATGATCCGGCGGGCCTCGGAGCGCGCCGAGTGCGATGTGCTGATCCTGTGTCGTGGCGGCGGCTCGCTGGAGGATCTGTGGGCCTTCAACGAGGAGGTCGTCGCGCGCGCGATCGCCGACTGCGAAATCCCCCTCGTCACCGGCATCGGGCACGAGGTCGATGTCACCATCGCGGACTTCGCCGCCGACCTGCGCGCACCGACGCCCTCCGGCGCGGCGGAAAGCGTCAGCCCCGATGGCGCCGACTGGCTGCGCCGGCTGGACCGCCTGGGCGAGCGCCTGACAGGCGTTGAACGGGCGGGACTCGCGCGGCGCGCCGAGCGCCTGCAGTGGCTTGCCCGCCGCCTGCTGCAACAGCACCCGGGCCAGCGTCTGTGCCAGCAGACCCAGCGCCTCGATGAACTTGAACAGCGGCTGCTGCGCGGCATGCAATCCGGAGTCCGCCGCCACCTCCTGCTGCTGGATCACGGCCTCGCGCGGCTGCTGCGCCATACGCCGCTGCACCGGATCGAGCGCGCGCGGGAACATTGCGCCCGGCTCGCCCAGCGTCTGCACCAGCACATGCGGCGTCGCCTCGAACGTCATGGCGATCAAATCGCCGGCCTCGGCCGCGCGCTCGATGCCGTAAGTCCGCTGGCGACGCTCGGACGCGGCTACGCCATCGTGCGCCGCCCCGACGGCAGCGTCGTCCGTGACGCGCGCACGGTCAGCGCAGGAGACGAGATCGAGGCGCGACTGGCGCGTGGCCGCCTCGTGTGCGATGTGAAGGAGACACGGGATGAGTAGGCACATTCGAAGGGGACAGATTGCTTCCGCTGCAGAAGCGGACGGATTTGAAATCCGTCCCCGGAGTACTCGGCCGGGGACAGATTTGAAATCTGTCCCCGGCCTACTACTGCTACTCCTGCTGCTCTGCCTGCTCGCCGTCACCGCTGCTTCAGCGCGCGAACTCCCCGCCACCCCGCCGGTGCCGGGCGGTATCGCCTTCATCCCGCTGCCAGAGACGTATACCACCGACGCGCCGCGCGCGTATTATGGCGGCCGCCGCGTGCTGGTGGCACAGGACGACGGCGGCTGGGTCGCCGTGGTCGGGCTGTCGCTCGACACCAAGGTGGGCAAACACTGGCTGTATCTGGGTCGTCCGGACGACAAGGCGAACACCATCGCCTTCACGGTGCAGGACAAGCAGTACGCAACCCAGAGCCTCACCATCACCGACCGGCGCAAGGTCGAGCCGCTGGCGGAAGACCTTAAGCGCATCGATACCGAAACCGCGCACATGAACGCGGTGTATACCCGCTGGGACGAGCGCCCGCTGGGCCTGCCGGCCTTCGACCTGCCGGTGCCGGGCGTGCAGAGCAGTCCGTTTGGACTCTTGCGAATTTTCAATGGTTTGCCGCGAAAACCTCACAGCGGACTTGATCTTGCGGCGCCGACCGGCACCCCGGTCCACGCCCCGGCGGATGGCGTCGTGGCCGATACGGGGGATTACTTCTTCAATGGCAACAGCATCTTTATTGACCACGGCCAGGGCCTGATCACCCTCTACTGCCATCTCAGCGAGATCGGCGTCAAGGCGGGCCAGACGGTGAAACGCGGCGAGCCGATCGGCAAGGTTGGCCGCACCGGACGCGCCACCGGCCCGCACCTGCACTGG
Source organism: Gammaproteobacteria bacterium (assembly GCA_020845975.1). GTDB lineage: Bacteria > Pseudomonadota > Gammaproteobacteria > SZUA-140 > SZUA-140 > JADJWH01. The sequence continues at coordinate 5,061 of JADLET010000033.1, forward strand.
GGCGTGAGCCTCAACGGCGCGCGCGTGGACCCGTCACTGCTGCTGAACATACCGGTGCCGGTGGAAAACTGAACATGGGGACAGATTTAGAATCTGTCCCCATCTTGCCAGGCGCCTTCGAAAACTCCGCCTGGCCGGTCCCGAGAATTGCGGGGTGGGCGCGGCAGATGTGTCCACGCGGATCCGGCAGATAACGATGAGGGTACAAAAACCGTGACGACCGCCCTGCACTGATGCGATTGCGGTTTACGGATATTGGAAACAAACCGCTGGCGGCCGTCGTACAACCGTGCCAGCGCTATTCGCGCGGGGATCAGCGTCCGTGCCGCTGGCACATCATACGGACTTCACCATTGCCGCGTTTCGCGCACGACAATTATGTCCAGTCCGCTTCCCGCTTGAAATCCAGCACATAGCGGTCGCCGTCGAACGACACGATATGTCCCTTGATATCCTTGCGCACGTGGTACTTCTTCTTGGAGGCCGAGACATCGGAGCCCGAATTGACTAGGGCGGTCTCCTGCGTGGTGGTGAACACGACGCGCACCGGCGTATTGTCCTTGAGCGCGCTGGCCAGATGCTCCTTCAGCAGCGAGCTGCCCGCCTCATTGGCGCTCCAGCGCGACAGCGCATCGCTGTAGCGCAGCGTGCCCTTCTCGGGCGTCTTGAAGTAGTGGCTCCAGCAACTCATGATCAGCTCGCCGTTGCCGGCGATGGAGGACATCGCCCACTGCCGGTTGACCAGCTTCGCCCCATATTGGGCATATGCCTCATTAACCGTCATATCGCTCATGTCAGATTCCTCTTCGGTAATATACTGCAGGGGCCTGCCCGGCCCGACTGAGATTTGTAATTAGTGCTTCAGGGAGTCGGATCGCCGCGAATCTCGCGGCCGCGCCGCCTGGGCGGGAACAGGGTCCACTATAGCAGGTATCCCGCCCCCAGGCCCGGACAATCCTTGCATCACCAGGCTAATGAAGCACTTGGAATGAGGGTGAAATCAACCCATCGAGCCCGCCAGCCCTGCCTCTGAAACGCCGGCAACAGAGTTCTACGGGCGCTCAATGCAGCTATAATGGCGCCCGTCAGCAACAAAGTCCGAGAGATTCGTGTCGATGTTCAAATCCATCAAGATAATCCTGGTAACGTCCCTCTGGATCGGCGCCGGCGCCGCCTTCGCCGCGGATACGCTGGAACCGGTATTGAAAGACCGGGGACGCCACTTCCAAACCGAAGGCACCGACATCCCGGTCGAGAAGGATGGCATACACGACCCGGAGAACCCTTCCGTGGAAGTCCTGCAGCCGCCCTCCGAGGCCCTGGCCGGATTCCCGCGCGACAGCGCCGGCATCGTCGACTGGGTACAGGCGATCAAGCAGGGATACATCGAGCCCCGGGCCGACCTTGAGGGCCTGTCGAGCAAGCAGACGCTGGACCTCGACATCATCTTCACCGACACCGGCGCGATGCCGAACGTGCGCTTCCCGCACCTGTCTCACACGCTGTGGCTGGATTGCTCCAACTGCCACCCGGCGATCTTCGTCGAGAAAAAAGGCGCCAATCCGATCGCCATGAACGACATCTTCCAGGGCAAATATTGCGGCGTCTGTCACGGCAAGGTGGCCTTCCCGCCGACCCTGAACTGCACACGCTGCCATTCGGTGCCGAAGGATACCGGCAAATAATCGCGGCAACCCGCCTCACAATGCCCCGTAGCCCGGATGGAGCGCAACGGAATCCGGGAATGACACTGGCCATCGCTCCCGGATTCCGACACTCCGTGTCTGCATCCAGGCTACATTTCAAACACCCGGCCCGATGGGTGCCGGCAGATAACCACGACAACCTGCCGCACGATGCCACCCGTAGCCCGGATGGAGCGCAGCGGAATCCGGGAATGGCACCGGCCATCGCTCCCGGATTCCGACACTCCGTGTCTGCATCCGGGCTACATTTCAAACACCCGGCCCGATGGGTGCCGGCAGATAACCACGACAACCCGCCTCACGATGCCCCGTAGCCCGGATGGAGCGCAGCGGAATCCGGGAATGGCTCAGGCCATCGCTCCCGGAGTCCGACACTCCGTGTCTGCATCCGGGCGACATTTCAAACACCCGGCCCGATGGGTGCCGGCAGATAACCACGAC
>JADLET010000034.1 GCA_020845975.1 Gammaproteobacteria bacterium
GAAAGCGCTCTGTTTCAACTTGCGGAAGACGGGTTGCACGTCTTCCGGGAGGATTTCATACGGGCGCTGCGGCGTGATGCCGATGCGGTTGCGGTCGAGCGGGACTTCGGACAGATGTTCGAGTCCAGAGACGATGGCACGCAGCGCGTACTGCGGGAATATTTCGCCGGCGCCAAGCTGGAAGAGACCGGCTGGGTTGAGGGGATCGGCGGTTTTATCTCGTCCGGGACGCAGATTACGCCCGACCTTAAGCGACGCGCCGTTCTGGCGCTAACCCTGCTCGCCAAACGTGGCCCCTCGTGGCGCGTACGCTTCCCAAATCTTTATGTCTCGCTTCCGGAAAAGGTGAGCCTCGACTACTGGCCCGCAGTCACCTGGACTCAGAATGCGAGCGCCGAGCTGGATCTCTCTCAGGAAGAGTGGTTCTACATTGCCGATCCTGCCCACAATCCAGAGCGAAAGCCTGTCTGGACGGGCATCTACTACGATGCGCCCGCGAAGGCATGGATGGTCTCATGTGAAGTGCCAATCGACCTTGATGGAAGGCATGTTGCCACTGTGGGTACGGATATCCTGCTCGATGACCTGTTCAAGGGTGTCAGCCAGAACCGTCCCGACGGTACCTACGATGTGATCTTCAGGAGTGACGGCCGTTTGATCGCCGATGAGGCACATGTACAGTCACTGTTGGAGAACGGCGGCCACTTCATGATCCAGGACTCTGCCGATCCTTCCCTGCGCAGAATTTATGATTCTGTCGTCGCCGGCAAGGATACCAGCGGGATACTGAATGATGACGCTGGAGATCGCTGGCTGGCATATACCCGGTTACAGCCGACAGACTGGTATTTCGTCACGATCTATCCGCGGACAGCGATACGTGCGCAGGCTGCCGAGTCTGCCCGGATGCTGTTCACAGGTGGCGTCACCGTAACCGGACTGGGCGTGCTCGTTATGCTGTTCGCGCTCAGACGCCTTCTGCTCAGGCCGCTTGCGCAGCTTGAGAAACAGGCCAGTGCCATCGCCGACGGCGGCCGCAGCATCCAGTCGCTGACTTCGGACCTGGACAGGCACGGCGAGGACGAAATCGGGCGCCTGGCTACGGCATTCGGGCAAATGGCCGAGCAGGTGTTTGGTCATACTAGCGAACTCGAGAACCTTGTCGAGCAGCGCACGCGCGCAATGCGCGAGAGCGAGGCACAGTTTCGCGCCTTGTTCGAGGAGACCGCCGATGCCTTGCTGTTGATCGATGGAAACCGCTTTGTCGAGTGCAACCAGGCGGCGGTGGAAATGATGCGTATGATGTCGCGCGAACAGTTGCTGGAAACTCATCCATGGGAGATCTCGCCAGAGCTTCAGCCTGACGGCCGCTGCTCGAAGGAAAAGGCAAATGAAATGATCTCCATCGCCAAAGGCCAGGGAAGTCACCGTTTCGAATGGGTTCATACCCGGGCGGATGGAGAGAACTTCCCGGTGGAGGTGCTGTTGACCCCCATCCGTTGGAACAGCCGGGATATGGTGCATGTGGTGTGGCGCGATATCACTGAACGGAAGCAGTCGGAGCTGCATCAACAGCTTGCCGCAAAGGTATTCGAGAGTACCCGGGAAGGCATAATTATTACTGATCCAGACCGGATGATCCTGGCTGTTAATCGTGCCTTTTATGAAATAACCGGTTACTGCGAACAGGAGGTGCTGGGGCGCCGCCCGGATTTCCTCATGTCCACTGATCAGCGACCGGGGGGGCAGGGAGTCTTCGGGGAGCTGGGCGCCACAGGACATTGGCAGGGCGAGAGCCTGATTCTCCGGAAAAGCGGCGAGGCATTTCCTGCGCTGCTGTCGCTGAGCGAGGTGCGCGATCAGAAGGGAGAGACCAGCCATTATGTCGGTCTGTTCGCCGACATCAGCGATGCCAAGGAGGCCGAGGCCAGGCTGGAATTCCTCGCCTATCATGATGCCCTGACCAGATTACCCAATCGGCTGTTGCTGATCGATCGCCTGAAGCATGCTGTGGGCAAGGCGGAACGCTCGCAGACAATGGTGGCGGTGCTTTTTCTGGATCTGGATCGTTTCAAGCACGTGAATGACAGTCTTGGTCATGCCGCCGGCGATCAGTTGCTGCAATACATCACCGGGCGAATCCATGGCGCATGCCGTGACGATGATACCCTGGCGCGCATCGGCGGTGACGAGTTCGTTCTGGTGATGGAAGACCTTCAGGATGCTTCCAATGTCGCCTATATGGCTGAACGCATGATTGAGTCACTGGGGAAACCGTTCCGGATCGGAGATCACGATCTGGCCATGACGATCAGCATAGGAATCAGCATCTATCCGACTGACGGAAATGATGTGGACACCCTGTTACGTAATGCCGACGCCGCCATGTATCAGAGTAAGGAGCGCGGACGGAATACCTTCAATTTCTATACCCAGGAACTCACCGACAAGGCAATGGAGCGCATCCAGATCGAAGAGCATATGCGTCGCGCGCTCGAAAATGACGAATTGCAGCTGCATTACCAGCCCCAGATAAGCCTTGCCAGCGGACGCCTGGCCGGGGCCGAGGCCCTGGTGCGATGGAATCATCCGGAATGGGGCATGGTGCCGCCGTCACGCTTTATTCCGGTGATAGAGGAGTCAGGTCTGATCGTGTCCGTCGGAGAATGGGTGCTGCGCTCGGCCTGTGCCCAGGCCAGTGAATGGCTTAGCCAGGGTCATCAATTCAATCGTATTGCGGTCAATATTGCCGGGCCGCAACTTCAGCGTGCCGATTTTCTCGATATGGTGTGCAGGGTGTTGGCGGACACCGGATTGTCACCGAACTTTCTCGAGCTGGAAATCACTGAAACCTTCATCATGGGAGAGTCCAGGACGGTAGTGCCCGTTCTGGAAGCATTGCGCGAACTGGGTATTCAGCTTGCGATCGACGACTTCGGTATTGGAAATTCATCGTTGGCGTACCTGAAGAAGCTGCCGATCGACCGGCTTAAAATCGACCGTGCCTTCGTCAGCGGACTTCCGGACGACGAAGACGACGCCGCGATCGCACGCTCGGTAATCGGTCTTGCCCATGCAATGGAGCTCGAGGTCATAGCCGAAGGCGTGGAGACCACGGCACAGTGCGAATTTCTTCTGCGGGAAGGGTGCGATGAGGTGCAGGGGTACCTGTACGGAAAGCCTATGCCCGCATCCGAGTTTCTCAAACTGATGATTTCTGAGCGTCAGGAGCCAGAGGTGAGGGCTGATATGACGCGGATGTCACTGCATCGATTGAGCGGACCCTGATAACTGTCCTCCAGTCCAGGCGGAAAACCCATCATGAAATATAAGGATACTGTCGAGAAGAGTGCGGAATTTCTTCGCCTCGCGATTACGCACATGGCCCGACAGAAGGCCGGACATCATCCCATGAGTTTCTCTGTCTGGTATGAATATGTTTCAGGTGGAAACAGACAGTTGTCGGCGGAGCTGGACGAATTGCAGCAGAAAGGCGTCCTTCTTACGGATGAGATGACGGAGGCCTTGTATAACAAATACGTCGCTGACTGTGGCGCCGGCGCAACTCAGCATGTACATGAAGAGCTCGACAAGATCCTGAAAAATATCGCTGTATCGGCACGGGAGGCGGGTGAGAAATCTTCCCGGTTTGATCATTCCCTCGAACAATATTCGGTTCGTCTGGAAGAAAGGCATGAGCTGGAAAGCCTTCAGGATGTTATCCAGGCCCTGCTGGTGGAAACCCGATCCATGCGTTCGTCCCTGTCTGATCTGGAGCAGGAGCTGTCAGACAAGACCCGTGAAATGGATGGGCTTAAGGAGCAGCTCCGCCAGGTACGGGAGGAGACGATCAGCGATGCGCTGACCGGTCTGGTGAACCGGAAGGTATTTCTCGAGCGATTCAACCAGGCACGCCAGATTACTGATGCTTGCGGGAGTCTGTGTCTTCTGCTGGTGGATATCGATCATTTCAAGGATGTTAATGACAACTACGGTCATCTGCTTGGTGATAAGGTCATACGCCAGGTTGCGCAGACGCTGAATGTTTCGGTCAAGGGAGGTGACACCGCGGCGCGCTACGGCGGGGAAGAGTTCGCGATACTGTTGCCGAATACCACGCTCGAAAATGCGCGCAATCTGGCGGAGCAGATCCGCCTGAAAGTGGAGCGGATCAGGGTTCGCCGGGCGGATAACGGATCAACCCTTGGCGTGGTCACGATATCCGTCGGTGTGGCGTGCTATCGACAGGGCGATGATGACAGCAGCATGATACATCGGGCCGATATGGCCCTCTATGCGGCGAAGCATGGTGGACGTAACCGCGTTATGATCGAGTCCGAGTAGGGGCGCCCGCGATCAGTCAGCGTTGCCGGCTGTGCAAGTCATCATTGATGTTCGGTAGCCAGGCGTTAAAATACATCGAACCTTCATCCTCGATGCTACGGAAGCGCCTCACATGTCAGTCCGCAATACTCGTGAATCCTTCGGGGTGGTTTCGAAGCTGTTGCATTGGTTGATCGCTGTTCCGGTATTGGCGCTCGTCCCCGTGGGCTGGTACATGAGCGGACTCAGCGAGGAGAGCATCTTGTACTGGCGCCTGCTGGAGCTGCACGAAACTCTGGGCATCGGGGTTTTTACAATGGTTCTGACCAGGCTCGCCTGGCGCCGGATCAGCCCGAATCCGGAATTACCATCCACCCTTCTTCCCTGGGAACGCAGAACGGCCGGTCTGACCCATGCGGCACTTGTCTGCGCGCTCGCGATCATTCCTGTGCTGGGTTTTCTGTTCGTGGCTTCCGATGGAGAGCCTGTCGAATTATATGGGATTGTGGAGATTCCACCCATCGGCCATTGGGGTAAAGGCCTGCGCGAGACATTATTTGAGCTGCATGGTTATGCGGCCTATGGCTGCGCGATGCTAGTCGCGGTTCATGTGCTGGCCGCGCTCAAACACCAGTTCCTCGATCGGCGGAGTTCGCTCCGACGTATCGCGTTTTAGTCTCACTTGTCATCCAGTGCCTGAGGCGACGGGAAAAGCAGCCGTCTGCCGTCCGCGGCGCAGGCTACAAGCAGGTACAGGGCCAGGAATAGCGTCGCACTGACGGGCCAGGACAGTAACCCGGCCGATATTAACCAGCCGTGGGAGAAGTAGAGGAACAGGCCCAGGCCGATGTAGCCGAAGATGCGTGGAACCTCATACGGTATAGGGTAATGGCGTCGGCCGAGCAGATAGGAGACGGCTGCCATGCCGATGTAACAGGCCAGTGTGGCCCAGGCGGCGCCCATGAATCCGAGTATCGGCACCCACCACAGGTTCAGAACGATGGTCAGGGCCGCCCCGCCCATTGCCACCCAGGCGCCGGTCAGGGTCCGGTCCGTCAGCTTGTACCAGATGGAAAGATTGATATAAATCCCGAGAAAAAGGTTCGCCAGGAGAAGAACAGGCACCACCGTGAGTCCGGCGCGGAAGGGTTCACCGATGAAGTACTTGAAAACATCGATATAAAGCGTTACCAGCAGGAATATCAGCATGCAGAAGATAACGAAGGCCGTCATGACGCGGGCATACAAGGCCTTGCTGCCCTGTTTTCCCTCGTGGGCGAAGAAGAACGGTTCGCCCGCATAGCGGAATGCCTGGATGAACAGCGACATCAGGATCGAGAGTTTGTAGCAGGCGCTGTAAATACCGAGTTGGGCGAGATTGGTGTCAGCGTCATAGGGGAGCAGGTATTTCATGAGGGCGCGGTCGAGCATTTCGTTGGTCACGCCGGCGAAGCCGATTACCATCATTGGCAGCGAGTAACGCATCATTCGCGCGAAGAGGTCTCGGTCAAATCGCGCGCCGGCGCCGCGTAGCTGGGGCAGGAGCAGCAACCATTTCATGCCGCTGCCCACGAGGTTGGCTATGAAGACATAGCCCACGCCGATCTCGGGATTCCATAGCCGTCCCAGCATTGAAGCAGGATCCTGGTCGTAGGCGCCGCGGCAGAGCACGATGAAGAACAGATTCATTGCGACGGTGATGACGATCTCGGTCAATTTGATGCCGGCGAAGCGCCAGGCCTTTTCCTCGGCCCGCAGGCGTGCGAAACAGACGGCCGCGGTGGAGTCGAGGGCGAGGATGGCGCCTATCCAGACGACGTAGTCCGAATGATCCCCGTGATTCAATGCATCCGCGATGGACCCGGAGAATATGGCGATGCCCAGGAAAAAACCGATATTGGCGCCGAATAGCATGCGCTGCGCCGTCGCATATACGGTGTCGTCCGTGGTGTCGGGGGACTTGCCGCGAAAGCGGAAATAGCCGGTTTCCAGCCCGAAGACGAGTAGCACCGCGAAGAAACCGGCATAGGCGTAGAACTCGGACACCACGCCATATTCAGCCGGCGAGAAATAGTAGGTGAACAGCGGAACCAGCAGGTAATTGAGAAAGCGCCCGAGGATGCTGCTGAGACCGTAGATAGCCGTTTGGGAGGCAAGGCGTCGCAGGGGATTCAAATGTCGGTCCGTGGTCTGTTTCTGGTCTGTCGTGGGCGCCTCATGGCGGATTGCCGGCAGTATAGGAGAATCAACCGCGGTATCCAACAAAGCGGGATGTCCGTGTTTCGGGTAATACAAAAAATTGCCCCGCTTGAGCGGGGCGTGAATTTACTCCGGGAGGGACAATGCGGGTGTGGTGCGAGCCGCCCCGGGTTGGGGGACTCTTCCTGATGCAATCAGCATCAGCCCTTCAGGCAGCCGTTGCGCCTGTCGCCGAACGGGGTCAGATAGAGGCCGTGAACGATATAGCGGATGGGTTTGCTTTGAGTCCGGCCGTTGGATTCGGGAGTTGCCGCCTGATAACGGATATTCTGCGCGCCGCTTCCCTCCTGCCTCAGCTTCAACGGTTTCATGACGATGCCCCTGTGGCTGTCATCGAATACACGTGCGTACAAAGCAACAGATAATATGAATAAGATAAGTAACATCTTAAGATACCCGTAAATAGTCTATATATAATTGTTTTTCAATACCTTATATAAGATATTTCGGTCAAGTCTCAGGTGTTGCAGAGATAGCTTGGCAATGAGGCGGCTGGAATCCGCGCCATATAGTGTTCGGGCAGGGTTCGCGCCCGGTCGAAGGACTCAAGCTTTGTGACCGGGC
>JADLET010000035.1 GCA_020845975.1 Gammaproteobacteria bacterium
GATGATGGTCAGCGTGCGCAGGCCGAGGAAGTCGAACTTGACCAGGCCGACCGCCTCGACATCGTCCTTGTCGAACTGCGTCACCGTGGCGACCGAGCCCTGTTCGCAGTAGAGCGGCGTGAAGTCGGTGAGTTCGGATGGCGCGATGACCACGCCGCCGGCGTGCTTGCCGGCGTTGCGCACCAGGCCCTCGAGCGCGCGCGCCAGGTCGATCAGCGTGCGCACCTCCTCCTCGTCCTCGTAACGCTGGCGCAGCTGTTCCTCGTCCTCCAGCGCCTTGTCCAGCGTAATGCCGAGCTCGAAGGGAATCAGCTTGGCGATCTTGTCGACAAAACCGTAGGGGTGACCGAGCACGCGGCCGACGTCGCGCACCACGGCCTTCGCCGCCATGGTGCCGTAGGTAATGATCTGCGACACCTTCTCGCGGCCGTAGCGCTGCGCCACGTATTCGATCACGCGGTCGCGCCCGTCCATGCAGAAGTCGATATCGAAGTCCGGCAGCGAGACGCGCTCAGGATTCAGGAATCGCTCGAAGAGAAGCTCGTATCTTATTGGATCAAGGTCAGTAATATCCAATGAATACGCCACCAGAGAGCCTGCGCCCGAACCGCGTCCCGGACCCACCGGGATGTCGTTCGCCTTGGCCCAGCGGATAAAGTCGGCGACGATAAGGAAGTAGCCCGGGAAGCCCATCTTGATGATGACCCCGAGCTCCAGCTCCAGCCGTGCCTCGTAACCCTCGCGCCGCACGGCCTCCTCTTCCGCCGTGGCGCAGGCGGACATGCCCTGCATGCGCCGCTTCAGGCCGGCGCGCGCCTCGACGGCGAAGTACTCGTCGGCGTTCATGCCCTCCGGGGTCGGAAAGTCCGGCAGCACGTTCGTGCCGAGCGTCAGCTCCAGGTTGCAGCGGCGGGCGATCTCGACCGTGTTGGCGAGCGCCTCCGGGATGTCGGCGAACAGTTCGGCCATCTCTTCCGGCGTGCGCAGATACTGCTGCGCGCTGTAGTGATGAGGCCGGCGCGCATCGTCGAGCGTGCGCCCGCTGTGTATGCACACGCGCGCCTCGTGCGCCTCGAAGTCCTGCGGCGTCAGGAAGCGCACGTCATTGGTGGCGACCACCGGCACCGCATGCTCGAGCGCGAGCTCGACCACGTCCCGGATGTATTGTTCTTCGCGGGCGCGCCCGGTGCGCTGGAGTTCGAGATAGAACCGTTGCGGGAACAGCCCGGACCAGAACCGCAGGCGGCTGGCGGCGAGCGCCGGTTTGCCGTCGATCAGGGCCTGGCCGATGTCACCCTCGCCCGCGCCGGACAGCGCGATGAGTCCCTCGGAGTCGCGCAGCCACTCGCGCTTGACGGTCGGTATGCCGTGGTGCTGACCTTCGATATAGGCACGCGACAGCAGGCGGGTCAGGCGCAGGTAGCCGCCGCGGTCCTGGCACAGCAGGAGCAGGCGCGCGGGCGCGTCCTTGACGTCGTCCTGGACCCAGAGATCGACCCCGGCGATGGGCTTCACCCCGGCCGCGACCGCGGCACGGTAGAACTTCACCAGAGCGAACATATTGCACTGGTCGGTCAGCGCCACCGCCGGCATGGCGGCGCCGGCCACCGCCTGCACCAGCGGTTTGACGCGCACGATGCCGTCGATCAGGGAGTAATCGCTGTGAACGTGGAGATGGACGAAGCTGGCGGGCATGGCGGCTATTCTAACCAAGCCCACCCGCTCCGGCGAGGGCGGATTCAATCCGCTTCCGCCACCTCGCGCACCGGGCGGAAACTGAGCCGGTGGACGGGGCTTACGCCCAGCCGGCGCAGCGCCTCGACGTGGTCGCGCGTGGGATAGCCCTTGTGGCGGGCCAGGCCGTAGCCCGGATAGAGGACGTCCAGCGCCTCCATCTCGCGGTCGCGCGCCACCTTGGCCAGGATCGAGGCGGCGGCGATGGAAGCCACCTTCTGATCGCCCTTGACGATGGCCTGCGCCGGACAGGCCAGGAGCGGACAGCGGTCGCCGTCGATCAGGGCGCGACGCGGGGCCGGGTCGAGCGCCGCCACGGCGCGCTGCATCGCGAGCAGGGTCGCCTGGAGGATGTTGATCTGATCGATCTCCTCGACCTCGGCGCGGCCGACCGCCCAGGTCAGGGCGTTGGTCTGTATCTCCGCCTCCAGACGATCACGCTGGCGCGCGCTCAGCAGCTTGGAGTCGTTCAGACCGGCGATCGGGCGCGCCGGGTCAAGGATCACCGCGGCCGCGATCACCGGCCCGGCGAGCGGTCCGCGCCCGGCCTCGTCGATCCCGGCGATCAGGCTGTCCGCGTCTGCATCGAGGATCAGCACCAGTCCCGGCGGAACCATCAGGCCACCCGCCCCGCCCCGCGGGCGGCGACCAGTTCCAGCACCGCCTCGGCGGCGCGCTCGTTCGCGTCCCGGCGCAGCGTACGGTGCAGCGCCGTGAAACGCGCCTGCAACTGACGGACCCGATCAGGCGAGGCGAGCAGATCAAGCACGGCCGCGCCCAGCGCGGGCGGCGTGGCGGCGTCCTGCACGAGTTCGGGCACCAGCGTCTCGCCGGCAAGCAGATTGGGCAGGGAGTAACGATCGATGTACATCATGCGCCGGATCAGCCAGTAGCTGAGCGGCGCCAGGCGATAGGCCACCACCATCGGTCGCTTGAGCAGCATCGCCTCCAGCGCGGCGGTGCCGCTGGCGAGCAGCACGGCATCGGCGGCCGCCATCACTTCGCGCGAACGTCCGTCAAACAGGTGGCACTTCAGTCCGGGGCGACGTGCGAGTGCCGCCTCGAAACGCGCGCGCGTCGCGGCGCTCGCGAACGGCGCGGCGAAACGCAGTCCGGGCCGGCGCTCGGCGCACCAGTGCGCGGCCTCGACGAACAGATCGGCGAGCCGCCCCAGCTCGGATTCGCGGCTGCCTGGCAGCAGTGCGACCAGCTCGCCCTCTTCCGGCAGTCCGAGGGCGGCGCGGGCCGCGCGCGCATCGGAATGCTCCGGGATGGCATCGGCGAGATGATGGCCGACGTAACGCACGGCGACGTGGTGCTCGCGGTAGAAATCTTCCTCGAAGGGAAACAGTGTCAGCATCAGATCGACTGCGCGCGCGATGGTGGACAGGCGGCCGCGCCGCCAGGCCCAGACGGTGGGGCTGACGTAGTGCACGGTAGGAACCCCCGCCGCGCGCAGGCGCGTCTCCAGGCCGAGATTGAAATCGGGGGCGTCGATGCCGACAAAGACATCCGGCGGATCGGCAATGAAATGCTCGGCAATCCGGGCGCGGGCCGCGCGCAACTCGCGGTAACGGCCGAGCACCTCGACCAGCCCCATCACGGAGAGACGCTCCATCGGATAGAGCGCCTTGCAGCCCCGCGCCGCCATGCGCGGCCCGGCGATACCTTCGAATTCGGCCCCGGGAACGCGTTTCCGGATGGCGTCGATGAGGCCTTCACCGATCAGATCGCCCGACACCTCGCCGGCCACGATGCCGATGCGCAGCTTCGCATTCATGTACGCCGGATACCGGGCTTCATTGCGGATTGCATGGCCGCATCGATGCAGCCCGGATGGAGGCGCAACGCGCCGGGAATCCGGGGAACATGCGATGTGTCGTTCCCGGATTCCGCTGTGCTTCATCCGGGCTACGGGCGGTCGCTGTGCGAGTCTCGCGATACATCGCGTGCCGTCCAGCCGGCATCAATGTAGCCCGGATGGAGGCGCAGCGCGCCGGGAATCCGGGGAACATGCGATGTGTCGTTCCCGGATTCCGCTGTGCTTCATCCGGACTACAGGTGGTCGCTGTGCGAGTCTCGCGGTTCATCATGTGCCGTCCAGCCCGCATCAATGTAGCCCGGATGGAGGCGCAGCGCGCCGGGAATCCGGGGAACATGCGATGTGTCGTCCCCGGATTCCGCTGCGCTACATCCGGGCTACGGGCGGTCGCTGTACGAGTCTCGCGATACATCGCGTGCCGTCCAGCCGGCATCAATGTAGCCCGGATGGAGGCGCAGCGCGCCGGGAATCC
>JADLET010000036.1 GCA_020845975.1 Gammaproteobacteria bacterium
CGATCTCGCGCCGGTTACCGCGCGCCTTGCGCACCGACTCGGCCAGCACACGATGACGCGCCGGGTAGTATTCGGCGAAGCCGAGTTCCTGCAGTTCGGTGCGGATGGTGTTCATGCCCAGACGATTGGCGATCGGCGCGTAGATCTCCAGCGTTTCGTGCGCGATGCGGCGCCGCGCCTCGGGCGAGCAGGCGGTCAGGGTGCGCATATTGTGCAGGCGGTCGGCGAGCTTGATGATGATGACGCGGATGTCCTGCACCATGGCGAGGAGCATCTTGCGGAAGTTCTCCGCCTGCGCCTCGCGGCGGCTCTCGAATTCAATCTGGGTCAGCTTGCTGACGCCGTCGACCAGATCGGCCACCTCGGCGCCGAACTCCGCGGCGATCTGCTCCTTGGTGATGGGTGTATCCTCGAGCACGTCGTGCAGGATCGCGGCGACGATGCACTCTGTATTAAGGCGCATGTCGGCGAGGATGCGCGCCACCGCGAGTGGATGGCTGATGTACGGTTCGCCCGAGAGGCGCTGCTGGCCGAGGTGGGCGCGGGCGCTGAACTGGTGCGCCCGCCTCACCTCATCGATCTGATCCGCGCTGAGATACGTCGCCAGCGTGACGCACAGATCGTCGAGCAAAAAATCGGGATCCACATGCTGCGGCAGGCCTGAATCGATACGCGTTGCCTGTTCGGACCGCTTCAAGGGTTATCCCGTCATGCTTGTTCAGTCTTCCAGTCCCTGATCGTCCCGGGGGGCCGGCACCTCCTGGCGGAACTCCTGCTGAAGCTCCTGCTGCAACTCCTGCTCCAGGCGCTGGCGGAAATCGTCCTGCTCCGTCACGGACTCATCCATCTCCGCGCGCGCACTGACCTCCTTCAGGATCGAGAAGCCCACGGCGCCCTCGGCGATCTCGCGCAGGGCGAGCACGGTCGGCTTGTCATTGTCCCAGGACAGCGTCGACTCCTTGCCCTTGCTGAGCTGGCGCGCGCGTTTGCTGGCGACCAGCACAAGATCGAATCGGTTGGGAATGTGGTTGAGACAGTCTTCTACGGTGATGCGTGCCATGCGGTGCCGTTCTCCATTTCGTCAAGTCGTTGTTCGCGCGTGTTATTCAGTCGCGCCACGGGCCCATTATACCGGTTTTCGGAGCGCGCACACGCCGCCTGGGCGCGAGGGGCTTATTTCAACAGTCCCTGCAGCAGGGTCTGGTGGCGCTCCGCCTGCAGCGAGAGGCGCAGGCGCTCCGCGCGCAGGATGGCGCGCAGATCGGTCAGCGCTGCGTCGAAATGATCGTTAATCACGATGAAATCGTATTCGGAATAATGGGATATCTCCTCGACCGCGGCCTGCAGGCGACGTTCGATGACGTCCTGGGAATCCTTCCCGCGACCATTCAGGCGCTCGCGCAGGACCTCACGCGAGGGCGGAAGGATGAAGATCCCGACGGCCTCCGGAAAGGCCTGGCGCACCTGCTGCGCGCCCTGCCAGTCGATCTCCAGAATGACGTCCGAGCCCTGCGCGAGCCGTGATGCCACCTCCATGCGCCCGGTGCCATAGTAATTGTTGAACACCTCGGCATGCTCCAGAAACTCGCCCTCCCCGATCATGGCCAGGAAACGGTCCCGCTCCACGAAGTGGTAATCGACGCCGTCCCGCTCGCCGGCGCGCGGCGCGCGCGTGGTGAAAGAGACCGACACCGAGACCCCGGCATTGTCCGCCAGCAACGCCCGCACCAGGCTGGTCTTGCCCGCGCCCGAGGGCGCCGACACGATGAACAGCGTACCGGGGACGAAGCCTTCGCGCGGGGATGCGTGCGGGGTGGACATGGAAGGATCCCGGTCAGTCGTGCTCATTCGATATTCTGGATCTGTTCGCGCATCTGCTCGATGATGACCTTCATCTCGACCGAGGCGCGCGTGGTTGTTGCGTCAACGGATTTGGAGCCCAGCGTGTTCGCCTCGCGATTGAATTCCTGCATGAGAAAATCAAGGCGGCGGCCGACCGGCTCGTCCTGTTCGAGCACGCGCTCCACCTCTTCCAGATGCACGAGGAGACGATCCAGCTCCTCCTGCACGTCCATCTTCTGCGCGAGATAGACCAGCTCCTGTTCCAGCCGGGCGCTGTCGAATTTCAGCTCAAGCTCTTCCAGCCTTGCCTTGAGCTTCTTGCGCTGGGCGTCAAGGATGGCCGGCAATTGACCACGCACCAGTTCGACCTGCTGACGGATGTCCTGGCAGCGCTGAAGGGTCAGCCCCTTGATCATGGCGCCTTCGCGCTGGCGCGTCTCGACCATCTCGCCCAGCGTGGCCTCGAGCAGGCTTACCGCCTCCGCCTGCAGCTGCCCGATATCGTGTTCCTCCACCTGCAGCACATTCGGCCACTTGAGCAGATCGATGGAGCGCGTGCGGGCCGGGTTCTCCATCATGCCCTCGATGGTGCTGTTGACCTCCAGCAGGCGACGCAGCAACTCTTCGTTCAGCGAAAACTCGGTGTGCGTCGCCGCCACCGGCTGGTAACGCAGCGTGCCCTCAACCTTGCCGCGCCGAAGCCGGGCGCCGATCGCCTCGCGCACGCGGGTCTCCAGCGCGCGGAATTCCTCCGGAAAACGCAGGCTGACCTCGAGATAGCGGTGATTGAGCGAACGCAGCTCCCAGCACAGAACGCCCCACGGCGTCTTGAGTTCCTGACGGGCAAAGGCAGTCATACTGCGGATCATGGCGCGTGCTTCCCCTGCGAAACGGTGTTATTGCCGCCGGGCCACACCCGCCAGCTTCCGGGTATAATATGTTTTTTCCCGCCCACACC
>JADLET010000037.1 GCA_020845975.1 Gammaproteobacteria bacterium
ACATCCGGTCGGTAAGGGGTGCGCCGCATCGGGTCAGGAGAAGGCCGGCTCTAGGTGCCTGCCGTACGAATCTGTCGATGTGCCCCACTCATATCCATAGCTTGAACAGTCATCGGCGTAGATGGTGCGAATTTTTTTGATCAGATCATCAGTATAGAAGAAACGATAATCCCCCAGCCGATCCTTGATCCGTGACCAGGGTTCATCCGCAATGCACTCCCCGGTCTCGTCCTCCCGCTTTGTATGGTGATCTGACCCCAGGCCATCCACGCTCAGGGTCAGTCCTGTCGCCGCATTGACCAGCGCGAGTCCTAGCTGGATATCCTCCAGCCTGCAGATGACGTTGAATACACTGGGGATCTCGTATTCATAGTCTTTTTTCTGCTGCGCCAGATGCATATTGCAGCGGCGTATATCGATCCGTTCCAAGACGTCCACGAATTCATGGAAGCTCATGTCGGCCAGCTTGCCGGTACGCTGGTCCACGAAGAAATCGTTGTACATGGCGTAGATGTACGAGCTGGTGGCGCGGGCAAACGGGTTGCGTACGACCTTGAACTTGAAGTATTCCGGATCCCGCAGTTTATCCATCGTCGTCCGGTGGGTGCGGTAGAAGACCTGCTCGCGGTAATTATGGACCCAGGCGTCATAGGCTTCCGCCTCCACGAGCAGGCCCATGTGGCGTAAGAACATTTTGGTGACAATGGTGCACCCGGCTTTGGCGCTCCAGTCCATGATCAACCTGTTCTGGTCGTCCACCAGAGCGAGTATCAAGGTTCGCCTCCTTCCATATGCCGGGCGCGGCGATTTTCCGTTGGAATACCCATGGAATTCATGCGCGAGAAGGATTTGTTTTATTGACGCCGAATCGACTGTTTTAGTTTCCTCCGAAAAAGTGCAATAAAAGCGCAAAGAATGTGTAAATCTTAATTGAATTGATATCGCTCCTACGGAGCCGTGGTGCGGGATGGTTGTATTGTGCGCCACTGTGCGCAAGGAGAGTTAGAGCAATTCAGCTTCTCTGAACGGTGCCCCCTGCCGGTCCTTGGCGGAGAGCTCGGGCGCGCCCGGATACTGCCAGTCTATCGCGAGATCCGTATCGTCCCAGGCGATGCAGCGTTCCAGTTCCGGGGCGTAGTAACGGGTGGCCTTGTAGAGGACTTCGGAGCTGTCGCTCAGGGTGATGAAGCCGTGCGCGAAGCCTTCCGGGATCCAGAGCTGGCGCCGGTTGTCGGCCGAGAGCAGCGCGCCCGCCCAGCGGCCGAAGGTGGGCGAGGCGCGGCGGAGATCCACCGCGACGTCATAGATCTCCCCCTGGATCACCCGCACCAGTTTTCCCTGCGCCATCGGGGGCAACTGATAATGCAGCCCGCGCAACACGCCTTTCACGGAGCGCGAGTGATTGTCCTGCACGAACTCGGGAGACACACCGGTAGCCTCTGTGAAGTGTTGCTGATGGAAGCTCTCGAAGAAAAACCCGCGCGCGTCGGTGAACACCCGGGGCGTGAACATGACAAGATCGGAAATCGCCAGCCGCTCGGCCTGCATCAGAAGACCCTGCCGTCGATCAGTCTCAGCAGGTATTCGCCGTAGGCGGTCTTCGCCAGCGGCGCCGCCAGCCGCTGCAATTGTCCGGCGTCGATCCAGACGTTGCGATAGCAGATCTCTTCCGGGCAGGCGACCTTCAGGCCCTGCCGCTTTTCGATGGTGGCGACATACTGGCCCGCCTCCAGCAGGTTCTCATGCGTGCCGGTGTCGAGCCAGGCATAGCCGCGCCCCATGATCACGACGCGCAGCAGGCGCCGGTCGAGATACATCGCGTTCAGATCGGTGATTTCGAGTTCGCCGCGGGCGGAGGGGCGGATCTCGCGCGCGAAGTCCACCACCTGATTGTCGTAGAAATAGAGTCCGGTCACTGCGTAGTTCGAGCGGGGCCGAATGGGCTTTTCCTCCAGCGACAGCGCCTGGCCGGCGGCGTCGAATTCGACGACGCCGTAGCGCTGGGGATTCTGCACGTGATAGGCGAAGACCGTGGCGCCGGCCGGATGCTGTGTCGCGTCCTTCAGCAGGCCCTGGAGATCGTGGCCGTAGAAGATGTTGTCGCCCAGCACCAGGGCCGACGGGTCGCGTCCGATGAAGTCCGCGCCGATGGTGAATGCCTGCGCCAGGCCATCCGGTCTCGGCTGCACGGCATAGGAAAGATTCAGTCCCCACTGGCTGCCGTCGCCCAGCAGGCGGGCGAACAGCGGCGCATCGTCCGGGGTCGTGATCAGCAGGATGTCGCGGATGCCCGCCAGCAACAGGATGCTGAGCGGATAATAGATCATCGGCTTGTCGTACACCGGCAGCAACTGCTTCGAGACCGGCAGGGTGGTCGGGTACAGCCGGGTGCCGGAACCTCCGGCCAGGATGAGGCCTTTTCTGGGCACGAGTACCCCCGTTAGATCAGAATCTCTTGCACGGTCCGCCTGACGCCATCGCGCCAGTCCGGCATCCGCAGGTCAAAGGCGTTCTCCAGCCGGGTGACATCGAGACGGGAATTGCGCGGGCGCGGCGCCGGCCGGGGATAGGCCTCGGAGGGCACGGCGGACACCTGGCCGGCCGTTACCCGCAGACCATCGCCCGCCTGTTCCGCCGCGGCGATCACCAGTCGCGCGTATTCCCACCACGTCGTCTCGCCGGCCGCCGCCAGATGGTACAGCCCGCCGCGCGCGTCATCACCGGTCCTCGAAAGCGCGACCAGGGCATGGGCCGTGACGTCGGCGATGAGGTCCGCGCCGGTGGGGGCGCCGAACTGGTCGTTGACGACGCTCAGGATATCACGGCTCCGGGCCAGCTGAAGTATCGAGCGGAGGAAGTTGCGGCCGCGCGCGGCGTAGACCCAGGAGGTGCGCAAGATCAGCGCGCGCGCGCCGGAGTTCGCCACCGCCTCATCGCCGGCGAGCTTGCTCCGGCCATAGGCGGAGAGCGGGGCGGGCGTGTCCGTTTCGGTCCATGGGCGCGTGCCCGCGCCGGAATAGACGTAGTCGGACGAGTAATGCACCAGCCAGGCCCCGAGGCGCGCCGCCTCCTCGGCCAGCACGCCGGGCGCCTCGGCGTTGATTCGCATGGCCGCGTCCGGGTCGCGCTCCGCACCGTCGACATCGGTCCAGGCGGCGGCGTTGACGATGATCCGCGGCGCGACCGCGCGCACCGTCGCGGCCAGGCCGGCGAGATCGCTCAGGTTCCCGCACAGATCCGGGGTTCCGTCGCGATCCAGCGCGACAAGCTCGCCGAGCGGCGCCAGTGCGCGCCGCAGCTCCCAGCCGACCTGGCCGTTTTTTCCCAGCAGCAGCAACCTCACCGCAAGCCCTCGCCGTACTGGAGTCCGATCCATTCGCGATAGGCGCCGCTCTGCACGCGCGCCGCCCAGTCCGGATTCGACAGGTACCACTGGACCGTCTTGCGGATGCCCGTCGCGAAGGTCTCCGCCGGGCGCCAGCCCAGCTCGCGTTCGATCTTGCCGGCGTCGATCGCGTAGCGCCGGTCATGTCCGGGCCGGTCCGCCACGAAGGCGATCAGCTCGGCGTATTCGCGCACCGGACGGCCCTGTGTGTCGTGCACGCCGCGGGCGGGCGCCGGCGCCAGTTCGTCCAGCAGCGCGCACACGGCGCGCACGATGTCGATGTTGGTCATCTCGTTGCGGGCGCCGATGTTGTAGGTCTCGCCCGGACGTCCCGCCTGCAACACCCGCCGGATCGCCGCGCAGTGATCCTCGACATACAGCCAGTCGCGGATCTGCCGCCCGTCACCGTAGACCGGCAGCGGCCGGCCCGCGAGCGCGTTGATCAGGGTAAGCGGGATCAGCTTCTCCGGGAACTGATACGGGCCGTAGTTGTTCGAGCAGTTCGTCGTCAGCACCGGGAGTCCGTAGGTATGGTGATAGGCGCGGACCAGATGGTCGGCGGCCGCCTTGCTGGCGGCATAGGGACTGTTCGGGGCATAGGGCGTGGTCTCGCTGAAGGCCGGATCGGCCGTGCCAAGGCTGCCATAGACTTCATCGGTGGAGACATGGAGAAAGCGGAACGCCCGCCGCCCGGCATCGTCGAGCTCCCGCCAGTACGCGCGCGCCGTCTCCAGCAGATGAAAGGCGCCGGTGACGTTGGTGCGCACGAAGGCTTCGGGACCGTGGATCGATCGATCGACATGGGTCTCGGCGGCGAAATTGAGCACGGCCCGCGGACGGTGTTCGGCGAACAGCCGCTGCAGCAGGGCGGGGTCGGTGATGTCGCCGTGAATGAAGCGATGCCGCGCCGAGCATGTCAGCGCGCGCAGGTTTTCCGGATTGCCGGCATAGGTCAGCGCGTCCAGGTTCAGGACCGGTTCAGCGTCCGCGCCACACCATTGCAGGACGAAATTCGCGCCGATGAAACCGGCGCCGCCGGTGACCAGTATCATGCCGATCCATCCTTCATCGGGTTGGGGCGTGAGCCGCGCGTGGACAATTGTTTCATGAGGCGCACCATTCCCTCCACATGTTCCGGTACGCGGCCTCGAGCTGGCGCGTGAAGCCCGTCTCGTCGCGCAGCGGCGAGGCATCGAGGCGCGCGCGCATTCCGCTGCGCAAGGCTTCGAGGCGGTCGAGGTCCGCGGCCAGGGCCGCGGCGATGGAGATATAGTCCGCCACGTCCCGTCCCGCCAGTTCGGCCAGGCCGATCGTCTTCAGCAGATGATAGCCGAAGCGGGCCGAGAAGCGATCTCCCGTCAGGCTGATCACCGGCAGGCCGAGATGCAGGACCTCGCAGGTCGTGGTGTTGCCGTTGAATGGCCAGGGATCGAGTGCGATATCGATGGTCGCGTGCAGGGCGCGGAACTCACGCAGCGGCAGCTTGTGGTGCAGCGTGAGGCGTTCCGGCCCGATACCGCGCGCGGCGAAGCGTTCACGGATATGCCGCTGCGCCTCGCCCGCCGGCACGCCCGCCATGACCAGCCGTGAGCCGGGCACGCGCCGGAGCAGCTCCGACCAGGCGGAGAGTGTCGCCTCCGAGACCTTGGCAACCTTGTTCATCGATCCGAAGGTGACATGACCGTTCCGGCGCGCCGGCGTCGTCGCCTCGACCGCCGGCAGGTCCGCGGCCGGACGGTAGCACCACAGATTGCGCGGCAGGCGATACAGCCGCTCACTGTTGTAGCGTTCGTAGCCTTCGGGGTCGGTGTCGATATGGCTCAGGCGCCAGTCCATCGACTCCAGGCCGGTGGTCGCGACATCGCCCAGATAAGTGATCTGCACCGGCGCCGGTTTGCGCGCGAAGACCAACAGGCGGTTCTTGTCGGTGTGGCCGGCGAGGTCGACCAGGATATCGATGCGGTCGGCGCGGATCTGTCCGGTCAGTGCTTCATCCGACAGGCCCGGGCAGGGGCTCCAGTGATCGACGAGCCGGGCCATCCGGTCGGTCCAGTCGTCACGCTCGTAATTGTTGTAGTAGCAATAGACCTCAACCCGGGCGCGGTCATGATGGGTGAGCACCGGCTCGATGAAGTTCGCCACCGGGTGGCGGCGCAGATCGGGCGATACATAGCCGATCCTGAGCCGGCGGTCGGGGGCGCGGTCATTGTCGTGCGGGCGCCGGTCCCGCCTGAGCGGCGTCTCGCACTGCCCGGCGAAGTACCGGTGGGCGGCAAATGATTCGTCCGGGGTGACCGAGGAGAGATTGTGCAGCGAGAAGAGCCGGGCGCTGTGTCCGGCCGCGGAGGCGGGATCGATGCGGAGGCCTTCTTCGTAACAGCGCATGCCCTCTTCCACCTTGCCCTGATTGGTCAGCGCGGAGCCGAGATTGATGTGTGCATCCGCGTCGCCGGGTTTGAGCGCGATCGCCCGCCGGTAGCTGGCCACGGCCTCGTCCAGTTTGTCCTGCCGGATGAGAAGCTGCCCCAGGTTGTTATGGGCGGCGGCGTAATCCGGTTTGAGCGCGATCGCCTTGCGAAAACATTCGCCCGCCTCATCGAGCCTGCCCCGGACGAGATGAATGCCGCCCAGGTTGAACCAGACCTCGGCATACTCGGGCTTCAGCTCCAGGGCCCGCCGGTAACTGGCGATGGCGTCATCCTGCATCCCCGTTTCCGCCAGGGCATTGCCGAGATTGAGATGCGCCTCGACGAGATCGGGCTTGAGCGCCAGGGCCCGCCGGTAACTGGCGATCGCCTCATCCCTTCTGCCCAGTTTCTGGAGGGTCAGTCCCGTATTGTTGTGGATCAGGGGATTCCCGGGTTGCATGGTCAATGCCTTTTCCAGGCATTGCAGCGCCTCGTCATAGCGGCCCTGGCTGCTGTAGGCCACGCCGAGGCTGGAGTACGCCTCGACGAAGTCCGGTTTGAGTTTCAGCGCGGTCAGATAACTGGTCGCGGCGGCGTCCGGTCTGCCCTGTCTGAAATGCGTCAGGCCCAGATTGAAATGCGCCGCGACGAGCGCGGGATCCAGCGCGATGGCCCGCAGGTAACACGCGGTGGCCTCGTCGAGCCGTCCCTGGGCGAAGTATGCATTGCCAAGTTTGCGATGCGCCTCGGCATGCTCCGGGTCGAGCGCGAGCGCCGCGCGAAAGTCTTCCGCCGCGCCGGCGAACTCGCGCCGCATATAGCGCGCGAGACCCTGTTCCAGCAGCGCGTCCACGCGGCCCTTTTCATTCGTCACTTCTACGTCTCTGGTGACGCCAGACGCTGGTGCGCGCGCGCACCAGCGCCGCCACATATCGCGCCAGGCGGCCTCGAGATCTCGGGTAAAGGCGGCCTCGTCGCGCAGCGGAGAGGCGTCGAAGCGGGTCGGGATCTCGCGGCGCAGGCGGTCGAGACGATCGGTATCGCGCGCGAGCGCGGTGGCGATGCGGACATAGTCGGCGGCATCGCGGGCGACGAGCTCCTCGAGACCGACGGAGGTGAGCAGCGCGAGACCGGAGCGGGCGACGGAGGTCTCACCGGCAAGCGTGACGACCGGGATGCCCATCCACAACGTCTCGCAGGTGGTGGTGGTGCCGGCGTAGGGGAACGGGTCCAGCGCGATGTCGACCCCGCGCTGGATCTTCTGGAAATCCTCATAGTGCAGCCGCC
>JADLET010000038.1 GCA_020845975.1 Gammaproteobacteria bacterium
CGCCAGCCCGTGCTGGTGGCGGGCACCGACGGCGTCGGCACCAAGCTCAAGCTGGCGATCGAACTCGGCCGCCACGATACCGTCGGCATCGACCTGGTCGCCATGTGCGTGAACGATCTCATCGTGCAGGGCGCGGAACCGCTGTTCTTCCTCGATTACTACGCCACCGGGAAACTGGACGTAAACGTCGCCACCGATGTCGTGAAGGGCATCGGCGCCGGCTGCGAAATGGCGGGCGCGGCCCTGATCGGCGGCGAGACCGCCGAGATGCCCGGCATGTACGCGCACAAGGACTATGATATCGCCGGCTTCTGCGTCGGCGTGGTGGAGAAGGACCGCATCATCGACGGCTCGCGCGTCCGCGCGGGCGATGCGCTGATCGGCATCGCCTCCTCCGGACCGCACTCCAACGGTTATTCGCTCATCCGCAAGATCATCGAGCGCAGCGGCGCCGCGCTGAACCAGCCCTTCGAAGGCGGCACGCTGGGCGATGCCCTGCTCGCGCCGACGCGCATCTACGTCAAACCCGTGCTCGCCCTGCTGGAACAGGTCGACGTGCGCAGCATCGCGCACATCACCGGCGGCGGCCTGCTCGAGAACATTCCGCGCGTGCTCCCGGACGACACCCAGGCGGTGATCGACGCCGCGTCCTGGCCACGCCCGGCGGTCTTCGACTGGCTGCAGCAGGCGGGCAAGGTCGAGCCGAAGGAAATGCACCGCACGTTCAATTGCGGCATCGGCATGACCCTCGTCGTAACGGAACAGGACGTCGAACGCACGCTGGCGCTACTGCACGGCGCGGGCGAGCGCGCCTGGCGCATCGGCGCCATCGCGACCCGCGCCGCCGACGACGCGCACGTCATCATCCGGTAACCCCATGGACGCGACCACCGGCACTCGCGGCGGCGCGGCGGACACATGACCTCTCCGCGCCACGCACTGCCCGTCGCCGTGCTGATCTCGGGACGCGGCAGCAACCTGCAGGCGATCATCGACGCGGTGCGCGCAGGCGCCCTGGACGTGAACATCTGCCTGGTGCTCAGCAACCGCGCCGAGGCCCAGGGCCTCGAACGCGCCCGCGCGGCCGGCATCCCCACCGCAGTGCTCACGCCCGCCACCCCCGCCGATCGCGCCGCCTATGACCGTGCGCTGCGGGAACGCATCGATGCCAGCGGTGCGCGGCTGATCGTGCTGGCGGGCTTCATGCGCGTGCTGACCCCTGAGTTCGTGCGTCACTATGACGGGCGTCTGATCAACATCCATCCCTCGCTGCTCCCCGCCTTCACCGGACTGCACACCCACCGGCGCGCGCTCGCGGCGGGCGTCGCCGAACACGGCGCCAGCGTACACTTCGTCACCGAGGAACTCGACGGCGGGCCGGTGATCCTGCGGGCGCGGGTAGCGGTCCTCGCCGGGGACGATGAGCACACCCTGGCCGACAGGGTGCACCGGGTGGAACATCACATCCTTCCGCTGACGATCCGCTGGTACGCCGCCGGACGCCTGCGCAAGGACGGAGACCGCGTGCGCTTCGACGGGCGCACGCTGGACGCTCCGCTCGACCTCGCGGACCTGCCCGCGGACGATGGGGCGGCGTGATGAAGCACGCGGCCGCGCTGCTGACCCTGTGCCTGTGCCTCGGCGCATGGCCCGGCGGCCCGGGGCGCGCGGCCGACGCGCCGGTGCGCGAGTTCACCGCGCGCTACAAGGCCGACTACCACTACAACGCCGGCATACTGCTGAGCGCGAAGATGGAACGGCGGCTCTCTCGCAACACCGACGGCAGTTACACCTTAACCTCGAAGATGGAGGCGATCGGCCTGCTGGCGCGTGTACTGAGCGACAACATCGAGGAAAGCAGCGTCTGGTCCTTAGCCGACGGCCGGCCGCGACCCCTTAAGTACCAGTACAGCCACACCGGCCGCAAGAAGGGCGACGAGCGCAATGCCGTACTCAGTTTCGACTGGAAAAAGGGCATCGTCATCAACCGCATCAACAACGATCCATGGACCATGAAGGTGCCCACTGGGGCACAGGACAAGCTGCTCTACCAGTACACGCTGATGCGCGATCTGCAGGCAGGGCGCGACACCTTCTCGTACGACATCGCCGACGGCGGCGAACTGAAGAATTTCCGCTTCGAGCGTGTCGGCACGGAGCTCATCACCACCCCGCTGGGCAAACTGGAGACCGTGAAACTGGAGCGCCTCCACGGCAGCCGGCGCGACCTGATCTGGTGCGCCCCCGCCCTCGATTATCTGCCGGTCCGCATCGAACAGCGCAAGAACGGGAAGGCGGTGACGATGGAAATAACGGAATATCAGAAGCAGGACTAAGGACTTAGGACTAAGTTAAAACAAATAATCCTTGGCAAATAGTCCGGATGAAGCAGCGGAATCCGAGGTGACTCTCAAGCCAGTAGAGGGTACTTACAAATCCACCCCCAGTATTCAGTCGCTGTCGGATCCGTGCTCTTTTTACTTAGTCCTTAGTCCTTAGTCCTTAGTCCTTAGTCCTGAGTCCTGCTTTTTTCACGTCCGCGGCAGCGTCACTCCCCGCTGCCCCTGGTACTTCCCGCCGCGGTCCCTGTACGAGGTCTCGCACACCTGATCGGATTCGAAGAACAGTACCTGGGCGACGCCTTCGTTGGCGTAGATTTTCGCAGGCAGCGTGGTGGTGTTGGAAAACTCCAGCGTCACATGGCCTTCCCATTCGGGCTCGAGCGGGGTGACGTTGACGATGATGCCGCAGCGCGCGTAGGTGGACTTGCCCAGGCATATGGTCAGCACGCTGCGCGGGATGCGGAAATATTCCACCGTGCGCGCCAGTGCGAAGGAATTCGGCGGGATGATGCAGACGTCCGACTTCAGATCGACGAAGCTGTTCGAGTCGAAGTTCTTGGGATCAACCACCGCCGAATTGATGTTGGTGAAGATCTTGAACTCGTCGGCGCAGCGGATATCGTAGCCGTAGCTCGAGGTGCCGTAGGAGATCACGCGTTCACCGCGGTGCTCGCGGACCTGCCCCGGCTCGAAGGGTTCGATCATGCCGTGCTTCTGCGCCATTTCGCGGATCCAGCGGTCGGATTTGATGCTCATGCGGTGACTGCTCCCTGATTCAGTGTCGGCTTCAGTTCTGTTCGATGACGATATTGGGAATCTTCGCGCTGTAGTCCTTCGCCTGCAACGACAGCTTCGCGCCCACCCGGCGGGCGATCTCGCGATAGGCCTGGGCGATGCGCCCGTCCGGATCGGTCACGACGCTCGGATTGCCGTTATCCGCCTCGGCGCGGATGCGCGGATCGAGCGGCAGCTGCCCGAGCAGGTCGACATTGTACTGCTCCGCCATGCGCTGCCCGCCGCCGGAGCCGAAGATCGCCTCCTCGTGGCCGCAGTGGCTGCACACGTAGGTGCTCATGTTTTCAATGATACCGAGCACCGGCACATCCACCTTCTCGAACATCTTTAAGGCCTTGCGCGCGTCGAGCAGGGCGATATCCTGCGGCGTCGTCACGATCACCGCGCCGCTCACCGGGATCTTCTGCGCCAGCGTCAGCTGGGTATCGCCGGTGCCGGGCGGCAGGTCGATGACCAGATAATCCATGGACTGCCAGTTGGTGTCGCGCAGCAACTGCTCCAGCGCCTGCGTCACCATCGGCCCGCGCCAGATCATCGGCGTCTCTTCGTCGATCAGATAGCCGATCGACATCGACTGGATGCCGTGCGCCATGACCGGCTCCATCGACTTGCCGTCGCGCGACTTGGGCTGCTCGTTCGCACCGAGCATGCGCGGCTGGCTCGGTCCGTAGATGTCGGCGTCCAGGATGCCGACGCTCGCCCCCTCCGCCGCCAGCGCCAGCGCGAGATTGACCGCGGTGGTCGACTTGCCGACGCCGCCCTTGCCGGAGGCCACGGCGATGATGTTTCTGATGTTCTTCAGCGGCTTGACGCCCTTCTGCACCGCGTGCGTGATCACCTTGGTGTGAATCTGGACGTCCACGCCCTTGATCCCGGGCACCGCCGCGGCGCGTTCGCGCACGGCCTGGGCCAGCGCCGCCTCGTAGCCACGCGCCGGATAGCCGAGCTCGACGCGGATCTCGGCCCGGCCATCACGCACGGCGATCCCCTTCACGGCCGCCGCCGCGAACAGATCCCGCTTGAAATACGGGTCGATATACTGCTTCAGCGCGGCCTCGATCTGTGCCTCGGGCGTTTGCATGTCCGATACCTCCTTTGCGTCCGGCGCCACCGCGGCGCACGGCAAAAAACCAGGCGGAGCATTCTACACCATCGCGTCCGCGCTTACCGCCCGGGCATGACCATCCCGCGGGCAACTGGGTTATAATAGCGCGATTTATCGCCATCCCGGCCCATAAAACGCTCAAACAAGCCCACATCATGCCCAGCCATCCCGCCCAGCCCATGACCCGAAAGATCCTCGTCACCAGCGCGCTGCCGTACGCCAACGGCTCGATCCACCTCGGCCATCTGGTCGAATATGTCCAGACCGACATCTGGGTCCGCTTCCAGAAGATGCGCGGCCACGAGTGCTATTACGTCTGCGCGGACGACACCCACGGCACGCCGGTGATGCTGCGCGCCGAACAGGAAGGGATCGCGCCGGAAAAGCTGATCGCGCGCATGCAGCAGGAACACCTGCGCGACTTCACCGACTTCCACATCGCCTTCGACAATTACTACTCAACCAACTCGGAAGAAAACCGGGAACTGTCGCAGGACATCTACCGCCGCCTCCGGCAGCGCTGCCTGATCGAGGTGCGCCCGATCGAGCAGTTCTACGACCCGGTGAAGCAGATGTTCCTGCCCGACCGCTATATCAAGGGGGAATGTCCGCGCTGCCACGCCCCGGACCAGTACGGCGATGCCTGCGAGCGCTGCGGCGCCACCTACGACCCGACGGAACTGATCAACCCGGTGTCGGCGATCTCGGGCGCGGCCCCGGTGCGCCGGCAATCCGAGCACCACTTCTTCAAGCTGAGCCAGTGCCGCGATTTCCTGCTGGACTGGGTGCGCCATGAGCGCAGCCGCGGCGCGCCTCTGCAGGACGAGGCCCACAACAAGCTCGAGGAATGGTTCGACGCCGGCCTCCGGGACTGGGACATCTCGCGCGACGCGCCCTACTTCGGCTTCGAGATCCCCGACGCCCCCGGCAAGTTCCTCTACGTCTGGCTCGACGCGCCGGTCGGCTACATGGCGAGCTTCCGCAACCTGTGCGACCGCAACGGCCTCGACTTCGACGAGTTCTGGGCACAGGACAGCACGACCGAACTCTACCACTTCATCGGCAAGGACATCCTCTATTTCCACGCGCTGTTCTGGCCGGCCACCCTGCACTTCTCCGGCTACCGCACGCCGGATCGCATCTTTGTCCACGGTTTCCTCACGGTGGACGGACAGAAGATGTCCAAGTCGCGCGGCACCTTCATCACCGCGCGCTCGTTCCTCAACCACATCGATCCGGAATACCTGCGCTATTACCTCGCCGCCAAGCTGAACGAACGCATCGAGGACCTCGACCTCAACTTCGATGACTTCACCGCGCGCGTCAACAGCGACCTGGTCGGGAAATACATCAACATCGCCAGCCGCACCGCCGGATTCATCAGCGACCGCTTCGGCGGCACGCTCGCCGCGCGCCCGGACGCTGACGGCGCCGCCCTGCTCGCGCGCATGCAGGGCGCGGCGGACGACATCGCCCGCGCCTACGAGGAACGCCGCTATGGCGAGGCGGTGCGCACGATCATGGAACTGGCGGACCAGGCCAACGCCTACATCAATGACCGGCAGCCCTGGCGCCTGGTCAAGGATCCCGCTTCGCTGGAACATGCGCAGGAGGTCTGCAGCGCCGGCATCAATGCCTTCCGGCTGCTGACCCTGTACCTCAAACCGATCCTGCCGCGCATGGCCGCCGCGGTGGAAGAGTTTCTCGCCATTCCGCCCCTCGCGTGGCGGGACGCGGCGGAACTTCTCACCGGGCACACCATCAAAGCGTATACGCATCTCGCCAAACGGGTCGAGCGTGCGCAGATCGACGCCCTGATCGGGGAAAACAGGGCGCAACTGCCGGCGAAAGAGGGAGCGCCGCACAGCGAGACCCGCCACGGAGCGGCCCAGCAGCACGATAACCCTCCCGCTGTTGAGACAATAAGCATCGAGGATTTCACCCGCATCGACCTGCGGATCGCGAAGGTCCTGGCCGCGGAGGATGTCGAGGGCGCCGACAAGCTGCTGCGCCTTACGCTCGACATCGGCGACGGCGAGACCCGGCAGGTGTTCGCGGGCATCAAGGGCAAGTACACGGCGGCCGATCTGATCGGACGTCACACCGTCGTGGTCGCCAACCTCGCGCCACGCAAGATGCGCTTCGGCGTATCCGAGGGCATGGTGCTCGCGGCGGGTCCGGGCGGCAAGGACCTGTGGCTGATACAGCCTGACTCGGGCGCGCAGGCCGGCATGCGGGTGAAGTAGGGAAGACCAGGGCACAGCGGGCGGAAACAGCGGCGCCGTTTCAATCCGCGCCAGCCACGGTCTTTATAACGGGATTTTATACCGGTCTTCGCCGGGGTTATATGCATATTCGATTAACGGGCTCATCCGAGATCAGATAAAATGCGCGAACCGATGAAGTCAGCCCCTACCCTGCTTCCCCCGCCATGACCGAGTACGTACTCATCCTCATCAGCACCATCCTGGTCAACAACTTCGTTTTGACCAAGTTCCTCGGTCTGTGCCCGTTCATGGGCGTATCGCGGAAACTGGAAACCGCCATCGGCATGGGACTGGCCACCACCTTCGTGCTGACCCTGTCCTCGGTGTGCAGTTATCTGGCTGACACCTACCTGCTCGCCCCGCTGGGGCTGGAATACCTGCGCACCATCACCTTCATCCTGGTGATCGCGGCGGTGGTGCAGTTCACCGAGATGGTGATCCACAAGACCAGCCCGGTGCTGTACCAGGTGCTCGGCATTTTCCTGCCGCTCATCACCACCAACTGCGCGGTGCTGGGCGTCGCCCTGCTGAACGTCAAGCAGGAATACGGTTTCATGGAATCCGCCGTCTACGGCTTCGGCGCATCGGTCGGCTTCACGCTCGTGCTCGTGCTGTTCGCCGCCATGCGCGAACGCATCACGGCATCCGACGTGCCGCTGTCCTTCCGCGGCCCGCCCATCGCGCTGATCACCGCCGGACTGATGGCGCTGGCGTTCATGGGCTTCACCGGATTGATCCGGGAGTAAGCGCGCATGATCATCGCCATCATCGCCCTCAGCGTACTCGCGGTAGCCTTCGGCCTCACCCTGGGTTATGCCGCCATCCGCTTCAAGGTGGAGGGTGACCCGCTGGTCGACCGCATCGACGCGCTGCTGCCGCAGACGCAGTGCGGACAGTGCGGTTTTCCGGGCTGCCGCCCCTACGCCGAGGCGATCGCCGGTGGCAATGCCGACATCAACCAGTGCCCGCCCGGCGGCGAGGCCACCATCATGGCGCTGGCCGACCTGCTCGATCGCGACCCGAAGCCGCTGAACCCGGAAAATGGCCAGGAAAAATCCAAGACCGTGGCGATCATCGACGAGATGCGCTGCATCGGCTGCACACTGTGCATCCAGGCCTGCCCGGTGGACGCCATCGTGGGCGCGGCGAAACACATGCATACCGTAATTGCGGAGGAATGCACGGGCTGCAACCTGTGCGTCCCGCCCTGCCCGGTCGACTGCATCGACATGGCGCCGGTCAAGCAGAACATCCTGGCCTGGAAGTGGCCCTATCCGGAACAGAAAGCCGCGGGAAGGACAACGTGATCGGGGCCATACGGCGTCAGCTGTGGACCTTCCATGGCGGGGTCCACCCCGTGCAGCACAAGCATGTTTCGACCCAGTCGCCCATCCGACGGCCACGTCTGCCGCAGCGCATCGTCCTGCCCTTGCACCAGCATATCGGCGAACCGGCGGAAGTGGTGGTCAAGGTGGGCGACCACGTGCTGAAGGGCCAGATGATCGCCCATGCAACCGGCTATGTCAGCGCGCCGGTGCACGCCTCGACCTCGGGCAAGGTGGTTGATATCGGCGAGGCGCCCATCCCCCATCCGTCCGGACTGTCCGCGTCCTGCATCGTCATCGAGCCCGACGGCGAGGATCGCTGGATCGAACACAGTCCGGTGGAGAATTACCGCGAGATCGCGCCGAGCGCGCTGCGCAACATCATTCGCGAGGCCGGCATTGTCGGCCTGGGCGGCGCGGGATTCCCCTCCTACATCAAGCTCAATCCCGGTCACCACAAGATGGTCAAGACGCTGGTGCTGAATGGCGTCGAATGCGAGCCGTTCATCACTTGTGATGACATGCTGATGCGCGAGCGCGCGGACATGATACGCGGCGGCATCGAGATCATCCGCCACGCCTTGCAGGCCGAGGAATGCCTGATCGCCATCGAGGACAACAAAACCGCGGCCTTTGAGTCGATGCGCAAGGCCGTCGCGGGCATGGACAAGGTCGAGGTAGTGCAGGTGCCGACCCTCTACCCCCAGGGCAGCGAGAAGCAACTGGTCAGGGTGCTGACCGGAAAGGAAGTGCCGCGTGACGGCCTGTGCCTGAACGTCGGCGTCGTCTGCGTCAACGTGGGGACAGCCGCCGCGGTGCATCGCGCCATCCATCTCGGCGAGCCGCTGATATCCCGCATTGTCACGATCACCGGCGGCGCCGTCGGCCAGCCCTGCAACCTGGAGGTTCTCATCGGGACTCCGATGAACGAGCTGCTCAGTCAGTGCGACGGCGACATCAGCCGTATCGAACGCATGATCATGGGCGGACCGATGATGGGCTTCGCGCTCCACCGGTCCGATCTGCCGGTGATCAAGACCACCAACTGCGTCCTGGCGGCCACCGTGACCGACCTGCCACCGGCGCGACCGGTGATGCCGTGCATTCGCTGCGGCGCCTGCGCCGACGCCTGTCCCGTGAACCTGCTCCCGCAGCAGCTCTACTGGCATTCCAAGACCAAGGATCTGGACAAGGTGCAGGAATACGATCTGTTCGACTGCATCGAATGCGGCGCCTGCTCCTATGTCTGTCCCAGCAACATCCCGCTGGTACAATACTTCCGCTACGCCAAGGGGGATATCTGGACGCGCGAGCGCGAGAAGGAGAAATCCGAACTCGCGCGCAAGCGCCACGAGAGCCGCCAGAAACGGCTTGAGCGCGAAAAGGCGGAACGCGAGGCCAAGCGCCAGCAGAAGAAGTCCGCCCTCGACGCCACCGGCATGGCGGAGAAGGGCCAGGAAGAAGCGGCCGCCGCCCTGCAGCGCGCCGAGACGCGCCGCGACGCCGCCCTGCGGGAGGCGGAGAAGCGCCGCGGCGAAGGCTGGCAGGAGGGGACCAAGGACGACGCCAGCAGGACTCGGGAGAGCGAGCGCGACTCGAATTAGACGGACGCCGCCGGCGCGCGGCCACGCAATATAACAATAATCATGCCACTCACTACATCGACATCCCCCCACGCCAAGGGTCATGCCTCGGTCACCGCGGTCATGCTGCAGGTGCTGCTCGCCCTCATCCCCGGCGTCGCCGCGTATGTGTGGTTCTTCGGCTGGGGCGTGGTGATCAACATTACCATCGCGGCGACGGCGGCGGTGGCCGCGGAGTCCGCCATGCTGATCATCCGCAAACGCCCGGTGCGGCAATACCTCGGTGATTGCAGCGCGCTGGTCACCGCCGTGCTGTTGGGAATGGCATTACCGCCGCTGTCGCCGTGGTGGCTGACCGTCATCGGCGTCATCTTCGCCATCGTCGTGGCCAAGCAACTGTACGGCGGACTCGGATTCAACCCCTTCAACCCGGCGATGGTCGGCTACGTCGTCCTGCTGGTCTCCTTCCCGGTCGAAATGACCAGCTGGCTGCCCATCAGCACATTCAGCAGCTATGACATGAGTTTCCTCGAAACGGCCGCGTTCATCTTCGGAGGCCAGCTACCGCCCGGGATCACCTACGATGCGCTCACCGAGGCCACGCCGCTCGATACCCTGAAGAACAACCTCGGCCAGGGCAACACCGTGGCCGAGATTCGCGCCCAGCTCGGCCTCGATGACGTAACCAGCCTGCTGCTCAGCGTCATCCCCATCTTCGGAACCATCGGCGGCAAGGGCTGGGAATGGGTCAACGCGGGCTTCCTGCTCGGCGGGCTCTGGCTGATATACCGGAAGATCATCGGCTGGCAGATCCCGGTCGCGATGCTCGGCGCCATGGCGCTGATCTCCGGCGCGTTCGCCCTCTACGACCCCGGGCATCATGCCTCCCCGCTGTTCCACCTGTTCAGCGGTTCGGTCATGCTCGGCGCCTTCTTCATCGCCACCGACCCGGTCACAGCCGCCGCCAGCCCCACCGGTCGCCTGGTGTACGGCGCCGGCATCGGCATATTCGTGTATGTCATTCGCGTCTGGGGCGGCTACCCCGACAGCATCGCCTTCTCGGTGTTGCTGATGAACATGGTCGTGCCCATCATCGACAACCATTTCAAGCCCCGCGTGTTCGGGCACGGCAGGAAGTAGTGCCCGTGCTGCTGCGTCACATGGCGGTCACGGCTGTATTGCTCGGCGCCTTTGCCGTGTTCGGCACCGCGCTCGTGGCCCTGACCGAGAACGATACCCGTGACCTGATCGCGCAGAACGAGCGCGAGGCCCTGCGGCGCAAGCTGAACGAGGTCATCCCGAAGAACGAGTACGACAACAGCATCACCACCGATACCGTCCAGGTGGTCTCGAAGCCCCTGCTCGGCAGCGCGAAGCCGATAACGGTGTACCGCGCGCGCAAGCAGGGCGAGCCCGTCGCCGCGGTCATCACCACGGTGGCCCCGGACGGCTATACCGGCGCGATCACCCTGCTGGTGGCCGTACGCTACCAGGATGAAGCCATCATGGGCGTGCGGGTCATACACCACCGGGAAACCCCTGGGCTGGGCGACTGGATCGACTCCGAGCGCTCGGACTGGATCGGGCATTTCACGGGACATTCCCTGTCAGACCCCAACGAACTGGGCTGGCGCGTCACCAAGGATGGCGGTATCTTTGACCAGTTCACCGGGGCAACCATCACCCCGCGCGCAGTGGTCAAGGCGGTGCATAACAGCCTGAAATACTTCAGCGCGCACAAAGACGAATTGTTCCAGAGCGGAGTCGCCGCGAAAGACGCGGCAGGAGTCGACCATGGCACAGAATAATTTCGCAACCATCGCGCGCGACGGGCTATGGAACAACAACCCGGCGCTGGTCCAGATCCTCGGCCTGTGCCCCCTGCTGGCGGTAACCAACACCACGATCAACGGCATCGGGCTCGGCGTGGCCACAATGATGACGCTGGTGGTGTCGAACGGCATCATCTCCCTGATCCGCAACTGGGTCACCCCGGAAATCCGGCTCCCGGTGTTCGTGCTCGTAATCGCCTGCATCGTGACCGTCATCGAACTCGCGATGAACGCCTACTTCCACGAACTCTACAACCTGCTCGGCATCTTCATCGCGCTGATCGTCACCAACTGCAACATCATTGCGCGAGCCGAATCCTTCGCCTCGCGCAACCCGCTGCTGCCCGCGCTGTTCGACGGATTGATGATGGGAACGGGCTTCCTGCTCGTGCTGGTCGCGCTCGGCGCCATGCGGGAGATGATCGGTTCCGGCACCCTGTTCGCCAACGCCCACCTGATGTTCGGCGAATCGGCGCGAGCCCTCACCATCAGGCTCGGCGATTACCACGGCATGCTGCTCGCGATCCTGCCGCCCGGCGCCTTCATCGGACTCGGCCTGCTCATCGCGCTCAAGAACGCCATCGACCGGCGCCGCGCCGAACGCAAGGCCGTTCCCGCCGTAGCCGTCGCCGCGCCGGAACCGCATACCGCCTGAACCGGCTGGCGCCGCATGAACGCTCGCCAGCGCCGCGCCCTCTTCACGCGCCTCAAGGAAGCGAACCCGAGCCCCACCACCGAGCTCCACTACGCCACGCCGTTCCAGTTGCTGATCGCGGTGATCCTGTCCGCGCAGGCGACCGACAAGGGCGTCAACAAGGCAACCCCGGCGCTGTTCCGCGCCGCGCCTACCGCCGCCGCCATGCTGGCGCTGGGCGAGGAAGGCGTGAAGAAATACATCAAGACCATCGGCCTGTTCAACACCAAGGCGGGCAACATCCTCAAGACCTGCCGCCTGCTGGTCGAACATCACGGCGGCGAGGTGCCGCGCGAACGCACCGCGCTGGAGGCCCTGCCCGGGGTCGGCCGCAAGACCGCCAACGTCATACTCAACACCGCCTTCGGCGAACCCACCATCGCGGTGGACACGCATATCTTCCGCCTCGCCAATCGCACCGGCCTCGCGCCAGGCAGGAACGTGCTGGAGGTGGAAAAGGCCCTGCTGCGCGCCGTGCCGTCCGAGTTTCGCCAGGATGCCCATCACTGGCTCATCCTGCACGGACGCTACGTCTGCACCGCGCGCCGACCGCACTGTTCGCAGTGCATCATCGCGGACCTGTGCGAGTATCCCCATAAAGAAACAGGCGAATCCGCCCCCGCGCCGGCCCGCGCGGCGCGGCGGGCCTGAAACGGAGTTACACCCATGCTGTACGGAAACGACCGGGAACAACTGCGGAAGGTCTACCTCGATTCCTGGCGCAAGCACCAGGATGGGCTTCCGCTCACACCGATGGAACACCGCGTGGCGGAGGTGATCGCCGAACACCCCGAATACCATCAGCAACTCGACCCCGACCGGATCGATCGTGACTATCCGCCCGAATCCGGCGCCGCCAATCCGTTCCTGCACATGGGCATGCACATCGCGCTGCGCGAACAGATCGCGAGCGCGCGCCCGGCCGGCATCATCGAGCTGCACCGCGCCATCCTGCGCGGCGCGGCCTCCGCCCATGATGCCGAGCATCGCATGATGGACTGCCTCGCGGAGGCCTTGTGGCAGGCGCAGCGCACCGGCACGGCGCCGGACGAGGCGGTCTACCTCGATTGCCTGCGCAAACGCGGGTAAGCCCGACCGCCCGGTCGGCCGTCAGGCGAAGAGGCTCCCCACCCAGCGGCCGACCACATAGGTCAGCACGACCACGAGCAGTGCGATGACGAGATGCTCCCCGATTACCTTCCAGGCGGCCACGCCCTGCTCGCGCGCGATCAGATAGCTCAGTACGCAGATCACGCCCATTCCCCACGTCAGACTGACCAGCACGGCCGCATCCAGATCCAGCAGCAGGACCGGCACCAGGAAGGAAAGCGCCATAAGGAATTTGGCGAGAAACGTCGTCACCGTCGCGGCCCAGATCCCGCGCACGGAATCGTTGTTGCGCGCCTCCTCCGAGATATGGATGCCAAGCGCATCGGACAGTGCGTCCGCGATCGCAATGGTGACGATACCGCCGACGACCACAGCCTTCGACTCAGTCCCCGCGTGCAGTCCGATCATCAGCCCGAGCGTGGTGATCACGCCGGACGTCAGCCCGAAGCTGATCCCGGCATTCATGGATTTTCTCAACATCCCGTCCATACAATCCCCAAGCCCCGGAAAAACACCTTCATGTAGCCCGGATAAAGCGCAGCGGCATCCGGGAACACACTCAGCAAAACACTCCCCCGGATTCCATTTCATTCCATCCGGGCTACATGAGATACCGCATCCCATCGCCTGTAGCCTGGATAAAGCGTAGTGGCATCCGGGAATGCCCTCGAACAAACACTCCCCCCGGATTCCGACGCTTCGCGCCTCCATCCGGGCTACATCAGAACCCGGGCATCCCAAACTCATCGCCCGTAGCCCGGATAAAGCGCAGCGGCATCCGGGAGCACACTCGAACAAGCACCTCTCCCGGATTCCATTTCATTCCATCCGGGCTACATGAGATACCGCATCCCGGCATCCGGGGACACGCCCGAACAAACATCCCGGATTCCGGTCAACCGCTACCCGTGGGCGTTATAAAACAATTCATACAGCGTAAGCAGGATCTCGCCCACGATCAGGATGACGATATACCATTCCACGCGCAGATTGCGGCGTGCCTGCAGGATTTCGAGCACAGCGCCAGCGCGAGCGTGGAGCGCTTTTCAAGCACGCGTGCCAGGATACGGGAACCGAGATATAGCGCCCGCACCGGGATGGTCGCCGATTGCCGCAGGGGAAAAACTTCGTCGTCGTTCATGGCCTGGTCTCCGGCGCCCGGGAAGCGGCCGGCCGCCCCCGGAAAATCGCTGTGGGGATCATACCAGAAACCGGGCGGCGCTCCGCGCGGCCGGCGACCGCCTCGGCAGCGGGACGAGTCTGCGGTAGAATACCGGCACGATCGAAAGGATGACCCCATGAAATTCAGCGCGGCGGACTTCAGGCACTGGAAAAACAAGTCAATCACCCTGCTCGGCATGTCGGGCGTGGGCAAGACCCACTTGTCCAACCTGCTGATGAAGGATCACTGGTTCCACTACTCGGGCGACTACCGTATCGGCACCCGCTACCTGGACGAGGCGATCCTCGACAA
Source organism: Gammaproteobacteria bacterium (assembly GCA_020845975.1). Classification (GTDB taxonomy): domain Bacteria; phylum Pseudomonadota; class Gammaproteobacteria; order SZUA-140; family SZUA-140; genus JADJWH01. The sequence continues at coordinate 14,528 of JADLET010000038.1, forward strand.
CATTAAATTGATGGCGATGGAGGTGCCGTTCCTGCGCGACCTGTTGCGCACCGACTCGATCTACATCCGCAACAACATCTCGGTGCACAACCTGCAGCCGGTATCGAGCTTTCTCGGCAAACTCGGTGACCCCGAGCTGGGCGGCCTGCCGCTGAAGGAATTCAAGCGCCGCCAGGAGCTGCACCGCCTGGCCGAGATCGCCGCCATGAAGGACGTGCCCGACTTCATTCGCAACGCGCAGCTCATCTACGGCTACGAGCATTTCATCAACGACGCCGGCGGCAGCCTGTGCGAGCTCGACAACAGCGACGTCATCGAGGTGCTCAGCCGCCACACGCTGGTCCTCTACATCAAGGCCAGCACGAGCGATGAACAACAGCTCATCAAGCGCGCGATCAACGACCCCAAGCCGCTCTATTACCGCGAGACTTTCCTCGACGAGCAACTCGCCGGCTACATGCGGGAAAAGGGCATCGAGTACGTGGCGGAGATCGTGCCCGATGACTTCGTGCGCTGGGTATTCCCGCGCCTGTTCTATGCGCGCATCCCCCGCTATGAACGCATCGCCGCCGAGTACGGCTACACCGTCACCTCCGACGAGCTGGCGTCCGTGCGCGACGAGGCAAGCTTCCTGCGCCTGGTCGAACAGGCCATCGAACGCGGCGGGTGAGGTGATGCAGGACATGCTGCGCGAACTCCCGAACCGCCATCCCCGTGCAAGCTTTCACGGTCATCCGCGCGCCCTTTATTGTCATCCCCGCGCAAGCGGGGATCCAGCATTCAGCACGCCGCCACACGCCACGGCACCCCGGACCCGCGCCTGCGAGGGGGTGACGAAATTTACCGTCGCGCCGCCGATCACCCGAGACTGACAAGGAACGAGACGCACCATGCCACTGGTCGCCAAATCCAATCTGCCCACCTTCGACTACCTGCGACGGGAAGGCGGGCGCGTGCTCACCAGCGAAGAGGCGCAGCGGCAGGACATCCGCGAGCTGCACATCGGCCTGCTCAACATGATGCCGGACGCGGCGCTGCAGGCCACCGAGCGCCAGTTCTTCCGCCTCGTCGGCGAGAGCAACCAGATCGCGCAGTTCTTCATGCATCCGTTCACGCTGAAGGAACTCAAGCGCGGCGCGCCGACACAGGAATACATCGACACCTATTACGACTCCTTTGCGCAGCTCAAGCATGACGGGCTGGACGCGCTGATCATCACCGGAGCCAACGTCACCCAGCCCGACCTCGCGGCCGAGCCGTTCTGGGAACCGCTGATCGAGGTCATCGACTGGGCCGCCGAGCATGTCACCTCCATCCTGTGTTCCTGCCTCGCGACGCACGCGGTGCTGCAGTTCCGCCACGGCCAGCACCGCCGCCGTCTGGCGGCGAAGCGCTGGGGCGTGTACCCGCACAAGGTGGTCAATGATCTCCACCCGCTGGTCGCCGACGTCAACTCGCTGTTCGACGTGCCGCACTCGCGCTTCAACGAGATCGGACGCGACCAGTTCGAGGCCGCCGGCCTGCGCGTGCTGGTGGAGAGCGACACCGCCGGCGTTCATCTCGCGGTGAGCGAGGACCTGCTGCGCTTCGTCTACTTCCAGGGCCACCCGGAGTACGACACCATCAGCCTGCTCAAGGAATACAAGCGCGAGGTGAAGCTCTACGCGCAGAGCCAGCGCACCGACCACCCGCCGTTCCCGCACAACTATTTCACGCTGAAATCGGAGGCGATCCTGGCGGAATACCAGGACCGCATGGACGCCGCCCTGGCGAAGGGCGAACCGGTGCCGCCCTTCCCGGAGGACCACGTCACCGGATCACTGCACAACACCTGGCACGACACCGCCGAGGGCGTGCTCGACAACTGGATCGGCAAGGTCTACGAAGTTACCCACCACGACCGCAAGCTGCCGTTCAAGGACGGCATCGACCCGGACGACCCGCTGGGCCTGCGCGACAAGATCTGAACATCCCGGAATCCGGCCCATCCCACCCCGGATTCCATTGCATTCCATCCGGGCCACATACGAAATCAATGTTGCCCGGATGGGCGCGCGGAGCGCTGGAATCCGGGAGAATGTCGAGGGCGTTCCCGGATGCCGCTGCGCTTTATCCGGGCTACATCAATCTCGCTGTATGGACGCGACGACATCCGGGAGTCCCCCAGAGCCCCACCCCGGATTCCATCCATCCAGGCACAACGAACCATGTAGCCCGGATAAAGCGCAGCGGCATCCGGGAGGAAGCCTCACCGGCACAACCGTCCCAAAACCGCCGCGCCCTACCCTTCCACCACCACCCGGCCCGGCCTCACACCGCGCACGCCATATCCTGGCCGCAACACATCGGCGACTTCACCTTGCCGTGACCCTTGGGACATTCCGAGACGTGAACCGACTTGCCGTCGGCCGTGGTGATCGTGCTGTGCCTGAGTTCGGCGCCGCATTTACCACAGGTCATGCTGCCGATCGACATGCCGCACTTGTTGCATGTATACGTTGCCATGATCGCACCTCCCCGTTCAGTCGTGGAAAGAGCTGCCACTTGCAGGATGGAACAGGGATACTGTACTGCGATTCCGTTCGCGGACCCAAATCTCCCGGACGCGAGCTGAAAGGATGGCCGTCGAGACGCGCCGGAGCGCTACACGCCCGACGGGAGCTTCGCGCGCATCGCCTTCCGGCGATCCAGCCGGCGTCCGTCCACGATGAAGGTGCCATCGCCGACGGCGTGCAAGATGCGCTGCTCCTTGCGCCCGCTGTCGAAATACGCCGCCACGCCCTCGAGGACAACGATATTATGCTTCCTGACGATATCGATGACCTTGCACTCGATATTCGCCAGGCACTCCCGGATCAGCGGCGCCCGGACAACCTTGCCCTTTACCGGCGTCAACCCGAAGCGCGCGAACTTGTCCGTATCGGCGCCGGAACAGGTCCCCACGCCGACGACCGTATCAATCATATCCACCGTCGGGATCGCGATGACGCACTCGCGCGTCTTCTTCAGCGCGGCATAGGAGTGATTCCAGGGGCCCGTCGTGATGGCGAACAGCGGCGTGAAGTCCATCACCATCGTCCAGGAGATAGTCATAAGGTTGGCCTTCTTCCCGTCACTGGTCGTAATGAACACGACCGGACCGGATTCCAGCAAGGTGAAGGCCTTCCCGATTCGCATTCTCTTCATTACCTGACCCTCCTGCCCATCGGCACGTTAACGCCTACGTGGGCGGAGAGAATTGTTGGGTCGCTGTCCTTCTTTGGTTTGATTTCAGCGCCCGCCCACAGATTCAGCCAGTTTCCGGGGATCATTGATTACAATTCTGTTACGGCCTGTCTGAATATGGCCTGCCGATGCAAGTTGACGCAAGCTCCTCGCAATAACCTCACGTGTGGTTCCAAGATGCGAGGCGATTTCCTGCTGCGTCATTTGCACTTTCCCATCAGTTGACGCGTGCAGCAGCAAGAATCTCGCGAGGCGCTGGTCCAATTTTGATGAATGAACATCCTCAAGTTCCGCCATCAATCGGAATACTATCGTTGAAAACGCCTGGACTGTCATGTTGCGTATTTTCGGTTCGCGTTCGAATAGCATCCTGAACTCAGTGCCCGGAATAACCGCAATCCTGGTTGTCGCGCCCGCCTCTACCCAGGCGGGATACAACAGGTCGTTGAAAATACAATTAAGCGCGAGAACGCAGGTTTCTCCAGGATTGATCAGGTATAACGTCGCCTCATTTCCGTCCGGGGAGATCGTGAAAACCCTCAGTTGCCCGCTCGCCACAACATAGGCGCCAGAAACGCGCCGCCCCTTTTCCAGTACAAGCGACCCCTTTTGATACTCGAAATAACGAAGTCCACGGGCCAGTACAGTCCGGCTCTCTGGCGCAAGGTTTTGAAACGTCTCGATGTCGGTTATGCCTGCCGTGGACTTCGGGTTTTCCAACTTTTTTCTCTCCGCGTTTACTCCACACCCAGCTTTTTGGCTACGGCTTTTGTCGCAGCCAGATGATGCTCAAAGCCCGGCAAAACATCAATCACCAGCTTTTTGAATTCACTGTTTCGGATCGCCGGCAACAGCGTTCCCTTCACGGCATCGATCACCGACTGGTGAAACACGATTTCATGCCGCAAATACGCCTTATCAAAATCCGGCCCGGACTTAGATTGGAGCAACGCCACCGTTTTGGCGTGATCGGCGACACTTGTGTCATTGTCTGGCAGGGCGGGAATAATACCCAGTTTATTTGCCAGATCACGCCCCATTTGTTGTACGGACATATGATCAGTGGTCACCATTTTCCCCAACGCACGGACCTCTTCTGAATGACCATACTTCGCACCGAGTCGCCCCGTGTAAATATCCACGGAATTGGCTTGGTCGAAAATTGCAAAAATCGTCTCATCATTGAGCATTCCTCCCGCATTGACCTGCGAACTCAGCAAGGCCAATAACGCCGCGAAAACTGATGTTACAAACGAAATCCTGGTTATCACAAGCATCTCCTGTTAGCACGCTACTGGATCGTAGCGTATACAGGATGCCGACGGTCACCACCTCCGATCTGTAACAAATGCTACAGAACGTCTGGCTTCACTTGCGAGGAGCCGAATCGCGGCTACGAGTTGATGGCGTTGTTAGGCAATTCACTCTCCCATTGCTGCTTTGATTTCGAGCCATTTGGCATGCTGAAGCACACTGGTCTTTGGCTCCCCCGCTTCGTACACAGTGAGTGCGTAAAGTTTGTTGGTGTCCGGGTTCTTGAATTTTTCGACCACTTCGGCGGGAATGTCCTCACCAATTTTCCAATGTGTGGTGTAACTACCTTTTGGATCGAGGACCTGTACTTCAACTACCGCTGTTTTACTCAGAAGGCCTTCCTGTTCCCATTTCTTGAACTGCTTTTCGGATACCTTGGTTTCGAATGGTTTGCCGTTTTCATCACGACCTTGAATCGTAACCTTCTTTCCAAATACGGAGTCCCATAGCCCCATTGTCATATCCTCACATAAATCGCCAAGTTACTGGCGCAACATATCCCGTATTCTATCTTCGGCAGTGGCCGCGTTCTTTATGAAATATTCATTCCCAAATGAGTACGCGTCCTGCCAATTTGGAAATACCTCCGCAAAAGCTGCGATCATTTCAGTAAGGGTTTCGCGGCACTCTTTTGCCTTTACGTTGCTTTCCACTGCCCCATCCACGACCATGGCTAACA
>JADLET010000039.1 GCA_020845975.1 Gammaproteobacteria bacterium
CGCAGATTCCATGTCGGCACGGGCCAATACGAGCCCACTTCAGATGCCGGATATACGACTGCAGGCTCAACCCTTACCGCCAGACCTATCGATCAATTTCTTGTCTTGGGCGGGGAGTCCATATACGCCGGGTTAGGTTTCACGGTAGTGCCTCTGAGCCTTCGGTTGCAGCAAGGCCATAAGTTTCAGGGAAGTCGAAGTCAGTGAAGTCGTTGCTTTTAAAACGGCTGACCAGATAACTTCGCGCTTGAATTTTTACGGCAGCAAGTTTTTGGAATGCGCGCTGCAACGAAACGACGCAGTTGTCTGTTGAGTTGACGATTGCTCCAAATACATGGGCACCGAGCGCAAGTTCCAGTGCTTCTCGAGTAACCACTCCATCGTTTGGAATACGTGCCGCTGCTAGCGCCGGCTGAACTCGCTCCAGATGCAGAGCCGAACGAAGGTTCCATTGATTTAGCGCTTCTATGTAATTCTCCTGTGCGAGATAGAAGTCATAGAGAACCGCACGCCCTTCCTTAGTGTCGATTAGGAACGCCAACTCCGGCAGTTGGAGCACATTTTTCACTGTGTCATATGGAGGCGTGGCAGGAATGGAGAGGAACCTCGCAGGATCGGCCAGCCTCTCGTACACATAGTCACGCTGGATCAAAACGATCGTGTTTACTTGCTGGAGCAACGCGAACATCAACCGATGTGCCGCTGTGTGAGCATTCTTCTGCTCCAGCGTCTTTTGAAATCTGCGTTGCAATGCATAGGCAAGCATTGCTCCAATAAGTGCGCCTATGAGTGTTGCAAAGCCGTTTGCAAGAGCGTCTGGCGTGAATGGCTTGATCGCTGTCGCAAGATCGATTGCTGATGCGACCGATGCAGCAGGGGCTGTGGCTACAGCAGCTAAGTCAGGTGCATTCGACGCGGCAGACGCTGCAAGTGATGTAGGCATAGTGAAACCTAACGACATCCATCAGCCGCGTGCGTCTTCGCACGCCGGCTGCATGGATTTGTTAGATCTCCCTATATTCGAGAGCATAGGCATTGTCCTTCTTATACGCGTGAAACACTCGTGTACTGGGAAATCTTGCTCGAACGATCTTGAGCGCCTCCCCGACGAATGCCGGATCTGCTCGACAACCGAAACGAATTGATGCGAACTCAGATTTTCGGATCGATATGTAGTCATGCATCGCGGTCTCGTCCGCCAAAGGGTACCAAACGCGCCACTCGCGTTCAGAGGACCAATGGTAACTCTTTATGTACGCATAGCGCTTATACAGCGCGGAGAAGTCGAGCTGTTTGACTCCAGTCAGATTGTCAAGCCAGTCGCTCTCGAAAAAAAAGGAAGGAGGAGTTTTTGTATACTCTACTGCCCGCGCAACCGATAGCGGATTGTCCTCTTCTGGGAGAGACCAGAACTCGAAAACGACGCCAGTGTGATCCCGCGCGTAGTGCGCCCACATCAACAAATTGTCCGGATCCTCGGAGACACAGAATACCCGCACACCCGGCAAGATCTTATTCCACCAATGCGACTGATACTGTTGCTGAGTGTTCCTGAACTCTCGCACAAGGGCGGCAAACGCGTCGGCAGTCAGCTCAAACCAACGATCTCGGGGAAACCCATGAGTCGGATAGTATCTATGAGCCTCCAGAACCAGCTTCCCCCAGGGATCGTTCGGGTCAACGGCCGGCGCGGATGACGCAGATGCAAGTTCATGGATCCGATCGATGACTTTGCTATGCAAGTTAGCGGGATCGAAGTCGAAGTGGAGCCCTGATTGAATGTCGAATGGATCGTTGAAGGCGCGCGGCGAGCTGTAGCGGACAGTGCCGCTCCTAAGTACGGCAAGGGCAGCGTCTGACGACGCATACTTGTAAAACGCTCGTTTTCCCGGAATCTGTGATTGCATCTGGAGATCTAACAGTGAGTAGATATAAAAGTTATACGTTATAACGTAGCAGTTTTATATATAGCACGCAGCCGAAATATCTATCTGATTGATTATCCGAATGGATAATGGAATCCATGCGGACAAAGGGATACTTTATCGGTTTCATGTCGCCATGGAGGGCAGATCATGAAGAAATCGCCATTGCTGGAAAAACTGCGTACTACCATTCGCGTACGCCATTACAGTTACCGTACCGAAAAGTGTTACGTCCATTGGGTTAAACGTTTCATACTATTTCATAACAAACGTCATCCCGCCGAGATGGGCGCGGCGGAGATCGGGGCCTTTCTTACCGCGCTCGCGGTGCAGGGCCAGGTGTCAGCTTCTACCCAGAACCAGGCGCTGAATGCCCTGGTCTTTTTCTATAAGCATGTCATGGAGCGTGAGATCGGCATGCTCGACGGCGTTGTCCGCGCCAAGCGACCCGAACACCTGCCCACCGTGCTGACCGCTGCCGAAGTCGATGCGGTCTTGAAACATCTGCCAGGCGTTTACTGGCTGATCGGGAGCCTGTTGTATGGTGCCGGCCTGAGGTTGATGGAGGGGCTGCGGCTTCGCGTCAAGGATCTCGATTTTAATCACCGTTCAGTCATGGTGCGTGATGGCAAAGGCGGCAAGGATAGAATTACCATACTCCCGCAACGGCTGGCGCCCTTCCTGCACGAGCATTTAAAGTCTGTGAAGTTATTGCATGAGCGAGATCTTGCCGAGGGATTTGGCGAGGTCTATTTGCCATACGCCCTGGCCAGGAAATACCCCAGGGCGCCCCGGGAATGGGGCTGGCAGTTTGTCTTTCCCGCGGAAAAACGCTCGGTGGACCCGAGGACTGGCGCGGTTCGTCGCCATCACTGTTATTCAAAGACCTTTCAGTCCACGATCAGGAAGGCGGTGCGGTTGGCAGGAATACACAAGCCCGCGAGCAGCCACACCCTGCGTCACTCCTTCGCGACGCACTTGCTCGAAAATGGCTACGACATCCGCACCGTGCAGGAGCTGCTCGGACACAAGGATGTGCGCACGACGCAAATCTACACACATGTGCTGAACCGTGGCGGAAACGCGGTGATGAGTCCGCTCGATCGGCGCTGAAGTGTCTAACCCGGCGGTCCGTTACTCCGGCACCCTGACATCACGCATATAGCGCAAGATCATCCGCGCGCGGATGCCGAGCCAGCGGGAGTCGGCGTGGGTTTCGTAATAGCCCGGACGCGGGAGCATGGCGGCGAGGCGGGCGGACTGCCAGCTGGTGAGGCCGATGGCCGGGATCCGGTAGTACTGGCGCGCGGCTGCCTCGGCGCCGTAGATGCGTTCGCCCCATTCCGCCACGTTGAGATAGACCTCGAGGATGCGGCGCTTGCTCCACATGGCCTCGATCATCACGGTGATCAGCGCCTCCTCGCCCTTGCGCAGGAAGCTGCGGCGGCCGGACAGGAACAGGTTTTTGGCGAGCTGCTGGCTGATGGTGGAGCCGCCGGCGACGAGCTTGCCCTGTTTCAGGTTCTTGTTGAGCGCGGTCTCGATGCCTTCCCAGTCAAAGCCCGAGTGCGCCATGAAGCGCGCATCCTCGGCGGCGACGACGGCCTGCTTGAGGTTCATCGAGATGCGGTCGTACGGCGCCCAGCGATGATGCAGGCCCACATTGGGGTTTGTCTCCTGCAGATGCGCGAGGCGCGCCACCATGAAGGCGCTGGCGCCCGGATTGTGGTCCTTCCACCACCAGAGCTGCGCCAGCACCCACAGATTGAAACCGAGAAACAGTGCGATCAGGATGCCGGCCGTCCAGGCGAGAAAGCGGCGGACGGGATGCCGGCGCTTCTTGCCTTTGCGCTTGCGCGCGGGCCTGAAGTAATCGGCGTTCCTCTGGAGGAAGTCCTGCGGGATTTTCATGTGATTTGTGTGTATGGGGACAGATTTAAAATCTGTCCCCTTTCCCTGCTGTAAATCTGTCCCCTGCGATAGGTTTCAGCGCCATGCGCCAGCGATGGACTTTTTCCGCGGGAGGTAGCGCGGCATGCGCGGGGCTGGTCGAGGGCAAAGTGTGATAGACGATGCGGCCGCAGGAGGCATCGAGCCAAGGCCTCACGAGTCTGCGATAGAGCGCTGCGGCTTTCTGGCCGTTGAAGCAGACGGTATCGATCGTCGGATGCGCATGAAAGACCGCGGCGAAATCGTTGGGGACGACGGAGGCCGGATCGATCGCGCTGTCCAGGCTGCCCTCGCGCCGGCAGCGCGCAACGACGTCCCACAGCGCGAGGCGTGTTTCCTTCATTCGCGCCAGTCGCTCTTCATAGGGCAATGCGCGCGGTTTGTCGCAGACCTGTTCTATCACCTCCCAGAACAGATTGCGCGGGTGGGCATAGTATTCGCGACGGCGCAGCGATTCGGCGCCGGGCAGCGAACCGAGGATCAGCAGGCGCGAACAGGGTGCGATCACCGCGGGCAGGCCGGTCAGGAGTTCGGACATGGCGCGGCTAAGGTTGTCCCGCGGAATTCTTGTACTGTTCCATCAGCGCCTTGAACTGTTCCGGTGTGATCTTCGGCTTGCCGAAACGCAACGGCTCGACGGTCGCCGCGTCGCGACGAGCGATGTGTTCCGGCGGTTGCCGGTTGCGATCGACCGCGATGAGGTCATAGCTTCCCGCGGGCAGATCGGTCGGCAGTTCGACACGGCCCTCGCCGCCGTCACTGTCCAGTTTCAGCGCGAGCGGCGGCAGCGCCTGCAGTGCTGCGATGGTGTCGCCGCCGGTGAGATACAGGAAACCGCCGCGCGCGGCCAGGCCGTCGACCGCGCCCAGGGTGTTGTAGCGATTCAGCAGACGCCACTGCGCGGGATCGGCGACGTCGAAGGTGTAGACGCGGGAATGATCTGTGATCGCGTACAGGGTGTTGCCGTCGAGCTGGATGTCGGTGATCTCGCCGGCCAGCGGCAGTCGCGCCAGTTCGGTCATGCCGCTGTCACCCAGCGCGAGTATGCGCACGCCCTCACCCGCCACGGCGAGATACGCACGCTGTCCGGCGACGCGCAGCCGGGTGATCTCGCCCGCCAGCGGGAACACGATGAGCGGCCGGACCTTGCCATGGTCGGGCACGGCGGCCATGAGTCCGCTGCCGCGCACGGCGAGATAGAGGCGTTCGTCGGCGTAAGCGGCGGTGCTGATGCGGTCCTTCAGCGGGTAACGCGTCGTGGCGCGCTCGACCGGATCGTACAAGGTGACGGCGCGCTCTTCCGTCAGCAACAGGCGATCGATCGCCGCGCTCAGTCCGCGCGCGCGCGCTTCGAGCTCCAGATCGTCGATCAGTCGCGTCTGGAACGGATTGGCGATATCGAGTTCTGCGAGACGTCCGCCGTCATGCAGCACATAGGCGCGCTCGCCGAGCACAGCGACCTGCTCGGCATTCGTGATATCGACGCCGGTCATCCAGGTCGGGTTGAGCGGGTTCTGGATGTCGAATACCTGTACACCGGCCTCGCCCTGCGCGATCAGCGCGAAGCGGTCGCCCAGGGCAACGGCGCGCACGGCATCCTTGCGCGGATAACCACCGGCGCGACGCGGTTCGCGCGGACTGGAGACATCGAGCACGCTGATGCCGCCCCACCAGTCCATCACATAGGCATGGTCGTCCTTGAGTTGAACGCCCCAGGCGGCGCCGTCGGTATCGTAGCCGCCAATGATGCGCGGCTGCGTTGCATCGGCGACATCGATCACCTGCATGCCGGCGAGCCAGTCGGCCACATATAACAACGTGCCGCGTCGATCAAGGCCGCGCGCGTTGCCGGGCGTGGCGACATGGCCGAGCTCGACCGGCCGCGCGGGATCGGCGATGTCGAGCACATAGACGCCGCGATCAAAGAAGGCGACGTAGGCGCGCGCGCCGTCGAGCAGCACCTCTTCGGCCGCACCGCCGGGACTGAAGCGCCCGATCTCACGCGGCGCGCTCGGGTCGCGCACGTCGAACACCAGCAGACCGCTGTCGTCGTCGGCGACATAGAGCACGCCGTCGCGCACGCGCAGCGACCAGGCCTTGCCGGGCGTATCGACCTCGGCGAGCATCCGCGGCGCGCGCGGGTCGCTGATGTCGGCGACGATGAAGCCGCCGCGATGCGAGGCGAGATAGAGCAGGTCACCGTCGAGCACCGGTGTGTAGGCGAGACCCGGCGTCGGCAGCTCCGCGATCCGGACCGGATTGCGTGGATCGCTTACATCGAGGATCTGCAGGCCGTGATCGTCGTCGGCAACATACGCAAGGCCGTCTCGCACCACCACGCCCTTCGATGAACCGTCGGTGTGGAAACTCGAGAGCAGCATCGGGTGGCGCGGGTCGCGCAGATCATACAGATGCAGACCGGAGAACCAGTCGGCGACATAGGCGATGTTGTCCGCGATGAAGACGCGACGCTGACCGCCGAGATTGACGCCCTGGCCGAAGTCGAGGCCTTCGTTGCCGAGGCGCGGTGTCTGCGGGCGCAGATCGTAGACGGACAGGCGCCCGTCGGAGAGCACGCCGGCGCGCACCGCGTCCAGACAGGTTGATGCGTGCCGCCCCGGCGGAATCAAAACCGATTGCAGGCTCGGGAAGGCCGGGCGACTGACGTCGAGCAGATAGAGTCCGCCATCGACGCCTTCGGCCAGCGCGCGCGTGCCGGCGGCGGTGATGTGCCGCAAGGCCGGGATGCGGCGGAAACTGCCGAGCCAGCGCGGCGGCGCGGCGTCGTCCTGGATGTCGAACACCGCGACACCCGCGGCGCCATCCGCGACCAGCAGACTGCCGTCGGATACCGCCACGTCGAGCGCGGGACCGGCGGTGCGCAGATTCGTGATGGACGCGGCCGGATTCCGCGCATCGAGCACCAGGACGCCGGCATCGCCGGCGGCGATGAACACCTGCATCTCTGTGACGGCAAGACCGTGTCCGTGCGCGGCCAGCATGGTGTGCGCGGCAACGACGGGCTCGGCGGCGGACAGATCGAGCAAGGCCAGCTCGCTCCCGGCGAGGAGCCACGCGCGCGTGCCGTCGAGCGCCATATCATCGAGCGCATGCGCGAGGCGATGACGCGCGCGCACCCGCGGCGCGGCGGGATCGAGGATGTCCACCACGAACAGTTCGCGCTCGCCCGCCAGCAACGCGGTGTCTCCCTGCACGCGAATCCGCGATACGGGCGCGGCGAGCGGCAGGCGCGCCAGTTCCGCGTTGTCATGCGCCGTATCGACAATGCGCAGGCCCTCGCGACCGGCGGCGATGAAGGCCATATCGCCGATGAAGGCGGCAGCGCGCGCTTCCGCACCGACCTCCAGCGTCACGCGGGTATACGGACCTCCGGGGGCAAGCAGGAATTCCTGTCCCTGGCCGGAGGGATTGAGATCGAGGATGAGCTCATGCGCCGGCGCGACATTCGCGAAACATACCGCGAGCGCGACGGCCGCGCACAGTCGTCTCATGCGTGGCACACCGTTGTCAGAAAGATTGCCGACGTTCACGGACAGGGGTTCGGGTGCGCCGCATGGATCGCCTCGATGCCGGCGATCACCTCGTCGGACAGCGTCAGCCCGATGCTGGCGATGTTGTCGCGCAGCTGTTGCAGCGTGGTCGCGCCGATGATGGTGCTGGTGAGGAACGGTCGCGCGTTGACATAGGCAAGCGCCATCCGGGCCGGGTCGAGACCGTGCCGGCGCGCCAGATCGACATAGGCGCGCACGGCCTGCTGCGCGATCTCGCCGGTGTAGCGCCGGAAGCGATTGAACAGCGTCAGGCGCGCGCCCGCGGGCCGCGCGCCATCGAGATACTTTCCGCTCAATACGCCGAAGCCGAGCGGCGAATAGGCGAGCAGGCCGAGATCTTCGCGATGCGCGAATTCGGCAAGGCCGACCTCGAAGCTGCGGTTGAGCAGGCTGTAGGGATTCTGGATGCTGGCGATGCGCGGCCAGTCGCGGTCTTGCGCCAGACGCAGGAACTGCGCGACGCCCCATGGCGTCTCGTTCGATACGCCGATGTGACGCACCTTGCCGGCCTTGACCAGATCGGCGAGCGCGGCGAGCGATTCCTCGATCGCCACCGGCGCGTCCGCGGCGTCGTGTACATAACCGAGCTTGCCGAAGGTGTTGGTGCGGCGATCGGGCCAGTGCAATTGATAGAGATCGATGTAATCGGTCCGCAACCGCCGCAGGCTCGCATCGAGCGCGGCTTCGATGTTGACGCGCGTCAGGCGCGTACTGCCGCCGCGCACATAGGTGAGATCATCGGAGCGGCTCATCACCTTGGTCGCGAGGATCACGCGGTCACGGTTGGCGCGCGCCTTGAACCAGCTGCCGATATATTCCTCGGTGCGACCGTAGGTCTCGGCCTTCGGCGGCACCGGGTACATCTCCGCGGTGTCGATGAAATTCACGCCGGCCGCGAGCGCGGCGTCGAGCTGCGCATGCGCCTCGCTCTCGCTGTTCTGCTCGCCCCAGGTCATGGTGCCGAGACAGATGCGGCTCACCTCGAGGCCGGTGCGTCCGAGCGGTGAATATCGCATGTCCATGCAGGTGGCCCGATCAGAGCGTGGAGAGCACCTGCTCCGCGGCGATCAGTGTCTGCTTGGTTTCCGTCTTGCCGTGCGCCGACGACACGAAGCAGGCCTCGTAGGCCGAGGGCGCGAGATAGATCCCCTGCTCCAGCATGCCGTGGAAGAACAGGCGGAAGCGGTCGATGTTCGAATTGGTGACCTGATAGTAATCTTCCACCTTCTCTTCCTCGGTGAAGAATACGCCGAACATGCCGCCGACATAGTTGACGGTGAGCGGGATGTTGAATGCCTTGGCGCGCGTGAGCAGGCCTTCGGCGATGCGCTTGGTCGTCGCGCTGAGTTCCTCGTAGAAACCCGGCTGGGAAAGTTCCGTCAGCGTGGCGAGCCCGGCGGCAAGCGCGACGGGATTGCCCGACAGCGTGCCGGCCTGGTACACCGGACCGAGAGGGGCGAGCTTTTCCATGATCGCGCGGCGGCCGCCGAAGGCGCCGACCGGCAGGCCGCCGCCGATGACCTTGCCGAGCGTGGTGAGGTCGGGCCTGACGCCGAAGCGCTGCTGTGCGCCGCCGAGCGCGACGCGGAAACCGGTCATCACCTCGTCGAAGATCAGCACCGACTCGTACTTGTCGCACAGCGCACGCAGTCCGCTGAGAAATCCGGCCTTGGGCAGGATGCAGTTCATATTGCCGGCCACCGGCTCGACGATGATGCAGGCGATCTGGTGCCCGACCTGCGCGAACACCTGTTCGACCTGGTCGAGGTCGTTGTACGGCACCGTGATGGTGTGCTCGGCGAGCGCCACCGGCACACCGGGCGAGGTCGGCACACCCAGCGTCAGCGCGCCCGAACCGGCCTTCACCAGCAGCGAATCGGAATGGCCGTGATAACACCCCTCGAACTTCACGATCTTGTCGCGGCCGGTGTAGGCGCGCGCGAGACGGATCGCGCTCATCGTCGCCTCGGTGCCGGAACTCACCATGCGCACCATCTCGATGGAACCGACCAGGCGGCAGATCGTCTCCGCCATGCGCGTCTCGATCTCGGTCGGCGCGCCGAAACTGAGGCCGTTGTCGGCCGCGGCCTTCACCGCGGCGATGACCTTGGGATGGGCGTGACCGAGGATCATCGGTCCCCAGGAGCCGACGTAGTCAACATATCGGCGCTCATCGGCATCGACGATGTAGGCGCCCTCGGCGCGTTTGATGAAGATCGGCTCGCCGCCGACGCCGCCAAAGGCGCGCACCGGGGAATTGACGCCGCCGGGGATCACCCGCTGGGCCTTGGCAAACAGTTCATGGGATTGGGTCATGGTCGCATTCCTTATATATGTCTCTGCAAAAAATGGGGACAGATTTATTTTCAGGATTTCAGCTCCCCAATAAACAGGGCGTCAGAAAAATAAATCTGTCCCCGTTTTTATGCTGTCAGCCCTTTGATCGCAGTACGTTTTCAGTAAATAAACCGGTCCCGGACGGGGTGGATGCAAACAGGCGCGCGCAGGCCTGTGCGGCGGCGGCGGGATCCGCGGCGGCGAACACGCCACTCGCCACCGCCAGCATGTCCGCGCCGGCGTCCAGCAGGATCGAGCCGGTCTCCGGGGTGATGCCGCCGATCGCCGCGAGCGGAATGCCGATCTCGGCGCGCGCCCGGCGCAGCAGCGCGGGGTCGGCGCGGACCGCGTCGGGCTTGGTGGGCGATGGGAAGAAACTCCCGAAGGCCACATAGTCCGCCCCCGCGCGCGCGGCGGCATGCGCGAGGTCGAGGCGATTATAGCAGGAGGCGCCGATGATCATGCGCGCGCCAAGCGTGCGCCGCGCCTCGGCGACCGTGGCATCGTCGCGCCCGAGGTGCACGCCATCGGCGCCGGTCTCGCGCGCCAGCGCGATGTCGTCATTGACGATCAGCGGCACACCGCGCGCGCGGCACAGGCGGACCAGCCCGGCCAGCTCATCGCGCCGGGCGGCGGTAAGCGGGATCTTGTTGCGGTATTGAACCAAAGCGCCGCCGCCCTCGAGCGCGGCCGCGACGGCATCGACGAGCCGGCCCGCCTCCAGCCAGCCGGTATCGGCGATCAGATAGAGGCCGCGCAGCGTGGGTGCGATCACCGCCCCGGTCCCCGCTCGACCGCGGCCCAGAACAGGCGGTTGGGGATGTATTGCCCCATGCCGATACGGTAGCCCTGTTTCAGCGTCTCCCAGGTGTATTCCTGCGCCTCTCGCATGGCATGCACGGGATCGGCGCCATGCGCCAGCAGCCCGGCGATCGCCGCGGCGAGTGTGCAGCCGGAGCCGTGGTAGGTGCCGGTCAGCCGCTCCCAGGTGTAGTTGTCGATGAAACGACCGTTGCCATAGAGCGAGTTGACGACGCTCGGGGTATGTTCATGCGTGCCGGTGATGAGCACGAATTCGACGCCATGCTCCATCAGGGCATGGGCGCAGGCCTCCAGCGAGTCGGCCTCCGGCGCCAGTGCGCGCGCCTCAAGACTGTTCGGTGTCAGCACCGTGGTGAGCGGCAGCAGCAGCTCGGTCATCGCGATGCGGACATCTCCGGTGGCGAGCTCGGCGCCGCCGCCGGAGCGGAGCACCGGATCGAGCACCACGGGCAGGCGTGGATAATCCTTCAGGATCGTGTGCACCGCCTCGACCACGCCCACGCTGCCGAGCATGCCGAGCTTTATGGCGGCCACTTCCATGTCTTCGAGCACGGCGCGGATCTGCTGGATCAGCACCATCGGATTCACCGGCTCGAAACCCATGAAGTGCTGCGTATCCTGAACGGTGAGCGCGGTGATGACCGGCGCGGTGTGGCAGCCCATGCTGACGAGCGCCTCGATGTCGGCCTGGATGCCGGCGCCACCGGTGGGGTCGCCGCCGGAGACCGCGATTACGACAGGGATCTTGTGTTGTGCGCCCATTGTGGCGAGTCCGAAATCACGGGAGCGGTTGTCGTCCGACAGATGATCCGATGATCAGACGACCCTGATTCCCACCCCGCCGGATGACGGCGGATGCTCACCATTCTAGCACCCCGGCGCGCAAAATGACCGCGGCTTCATGCGGCGGAAATGAAACGCCCGGCGGCCAATTGCTCCGCCGGGCGCGGGAGGAAAAAATCGCAATCAACCGAAGCGGTATTTGCCACCATGCTTGTGGTGCCTGCCGTGGTGGTGATGCTTCTTGTCGCAATGATGGCGGCGGCAGGATTTTACCGGCATGGCGTCGTCCGCCGCATCCCCGGCGTCAGCGTCATTTGCTTCATCCCCGGTTTCGTCCCCGGCGACAGGATCCTCGGCAACCGGAATCTGGCGCAGGCGCAGCGTATCTCCGGAGGCAATCTCCAGATCCAGCAGGGTCGCGGCCTCGCTCAACAACAGGTAGTCCTCCGTGGTAATCATCAGGGGCAGACCGGTGACGGGATCGAATTGGCCGCGCACTGCCGTCGTGGTCACCACCTTTTTCTCCACGACATAGAGCGGGCTCCGCAGAACTGACAGGCCGATATCGCTCATCACCCGCTGCTTCAGCTCCAGCAGCGGAGTAGCATCGGGCGCGGTCACCGCGTAGGCCTGGGAGGTGGCGTCATCGACCCAGACCATGGAAATGGATTCGGCATGCGCGGGGCGTATCAGGGCCAGGGCGAACAACAGGGGCAACATCAGACGCAGGGGCGGGGGTATCCAGGCATAGGCGGTCATCACAACCTCCATCATGTTTCGTTGCGGGCGGGGATTCGGGATCGGGACCGGAGATGCCGTCTTCGCGCGGCATGCGGCCTTGAAAGAGAGGATAGAGAAAGCGGGTACGGCGTTTAGTGAAGGCGCTCACACTTCCGACGTCAGCTGTCGGCAAATGGAAACACCCAAGGCGGGCGGGCGCGCGGCCCGCGAATCAGAGCGAGTCGATGGGCGCGTTGCGGGCCGCCGCACCGGAAGCCTGCGCCGTGGCGGCAAGCTCACGCGCGCGCTCCAGATTGACGCTTTCCGGGCGGTAGGTAACGCCGCGAAATTCGCCGTCGACAACGGTCAGGGCGAGGAAATAGGTCTGGCCCGCGGCAAAGGAGAATTCGCTGCTGGAGCTCATTTCCTTGATATCGTGTGACGGTCCCCAGGAGGTGTCTGAATTCACCGTGATCCAGACCGGGCCGGGCTTCATGGACACGAGGGCGTATTCGCCTTTGGCGAGCTCGAGCAATGGGGCGCGATCCGCCTCGATCCTCAGCGCGTTGTCAGCAACCCCCAGGTAACGCTCGGTGCGCGGACGGATGAAATACACACTGGCCGATGGCTCGTCCCCGGCGCCGGCGACCAACGGATGCCCGGACTCAAGATGGCTCGCGGTGCAGGCGGTGAGGAGGGTCAGGACCAGACCCGCGATAGCTGCCGTCAGGGCTGATCTGATCACGGCTGGACCATTATTCGGTTTGCGCTGCGCATGGCGCAGATAATCGCATCCCGCCCGCGGCGTGACAAGCCCGTCGGCGGCAAGATTGGGGCGATAAGCGGGTGAATGCACGGCCATTTCCCGGCAAAACCGGCAAAAAATCTCGCCGGATGCTTGTCAACGTCCCCCCGGTTTGATCCAATAGGTAACCTATCCGTCATATTTTGGGAATCCGTCCCGGCCATTCCATTGGTTGATCGCCCATACCCAGGGGAGGCGTGCCGCCTGACTCCGGGCGGACCGACGCGACGCACACCGCCGTGAGCCGCCAGGCCTCCCTATGATAAAGATCTGAATTCAAAAATATTTTCTACACTTGAGGAGCTGCGCCATGTCAGTAAAACATCCCGTCATCGCCGTCACCGGCTCGTCCGGCGCGGGCACCACCACGGTGAAGAACGCCTTCGAACACCTGTTCCGCCGCCATGGGGTCAAGCCGATGATCGTCGAGGGAGACGCCTTCCATCGCTATGATCGCCAGGATATGAAGAAGGCGGTCGCTGAGGCGAATGATCGCGGCGAGACGCTGAGCCACTTCGGGCCCGACGCCAATCTGTTCGACAAGATCGAGGAACTGTTCCGCAGCTACAGCGAAACGGGCAATGGCCGCGTGCGCAAATATCTCCACGACGAGGTGGAGGCCGCGCCCTACAAGCAGGTGCCGGGCACGTTTACGCCCTGGGAAGACATCGCGCCCGGATCAGATCTCCTTTTCTATGAAGGGCTGCACGGCGGCGTGGTGACCGACAAGGTGGACGTCGCGCGCTGGGTCGACCTGCTCATCGGCGTGGTCCCGATCGTGAACCTGGAGTGGATTCAGAAGATCCATCGCGACACCTCGTCGCGTGGCTATTCGGCGGAAGCGGTAACCGACACCATCCTGCGGCGCATGCCCGATTACGTCAACACGATCACGCCGCAGTTTTCCCGCACGGATATCAATTTCCAGCGCGTGTCAGTGGTCGACACCTCGAACCCGTTCATCGCGCGCGACATCCCGACCCCGGACGAGAGCCTGGTGGTAATCCGCTTCCGCTACCCGGAGAAGCACGACTTTCCGTATTACCTCTCCATAATCAAGGATTCCTGGATGTCACGTCCCAACACCATCGTCGTGCCGGGCGGCAAGATGGGGCTGGCGATGGAAATCATCCTGCAGCCGATCATCCACGAACTGATAGAAAGAAAGCGTTCCTGACGCGGCAAGGCTACGGTGCGGGCGCGATCGCCTGTACCGAGCCGAAGCTGCGCGCGAAGGGATCGTTGCGGCTTACCTGCGGCGGGAGTGACTCCAGCTCCCGCCGCGCCTCGCCCCAGCTCGGGTAGCTTTTGTACAGCGCCATGTACCACGGCTTCCCGCTGCGCTGCACCTCCACCACCACTGTCTTGCCGGGCAGCGCGTGGCGAACGATGAACTCATCCACATCCTCACGCTTGTCGGCCCCGGCCAACTGTATCGTGTAATGCGCGGGATTCTGCGCCCGCAGCCAGGCATTGCCATCGATCGCCGCGGCCTCGTTCGAGACACGCGGTGGCGGCGCGTCGGGTGTCGGTTCCGGCGCGGGCGCCGGCTGCGATGCGGCTTCCTTTTTGGGTTCCGGTTTAGGCTCCGGCCTGGAATCTGATTTTGGTTCGGGCTTGGGTTCGGATTTGGGCTCTGATTTAGGCTCGGGCGCGGGAACGACGGCACGCGCCTGAGCCACGGTCTCGGTAACGGCCGGCGGCGTGATGGCGGCGGGTGGCTCCGATACCGCTTCGCGCGCGGGCGGAGACGGCGCGGTGGACACGGGCGCTGCTGTGCCGCTCGCACGGTCCACGGCTCCGGCCGCGCGGTCCTCATTCGGAAACTTCACGGCCGCGCCCGGGGCCTCAATGTCGGCGGTCGACATGAGCTTCGCCACCATGGCGTCATCCGCGGGACTCTTGAAGATCGCGTAAAGCAGCAGTCCGATGCCTGCCAGGGGAACGATGACGACGGCGGCAGGAAACAGCATCTGGCGGAATTGTGCAAGGCGCTGCAACCGCCCGGCGCTGCGGTAACGCCGCGGACGGGCGCCGTCCAGCAGTTCCCCGGCGACTCGCTTGATCTGTTGCGGAAGACCGCCCGAGGCACGATGGATGCGCCCCACCTGCGTCTCGTCGAAACTGACCTTCCCGGCCATGCCGGCGCTTTCGATGCGCGCGCGCAGGTAATCCGCCGTCTCCTGCGCGGAAAGATGCGGGAGCCCGATGCGAGTCAGGCCACGCGTCCGGTAGGGCGCGAATGATGGCAGCTTGAACACCGCTTCCAGCCGCGCCGGGCTCATGGTGACCACAACGCCAAGCTGGCTGCCCGCCTGCGCCACGGCGCGCTTCAGCGTGAACAGGAACCGCAGCGCGAACACCGACAGCTTGTCGGCATCGTCGACGACGATCAGGCAACCCGTATCGCCGCGCCCGCGCTCGATCAGTTGCGCAAGCAGGGCCTGCATGTCGGCGGCGGGGTCCGTGCAGAAGGCGCGCCGCAGGCAATCGAAGACATAACGCTCGCCCTGCGGGATGCGCACGTCGATATAACACAGCGCGCGACTCGGGCCGACGCGCTGCTGCAACATGCGCACGAAGGTGGTCTTGCCGCAGCCACGCTCGCCCTCCACCACGGCGACGGTGTCACTGTCGAGCGCCGCGCGTGCGACGCGGGCGTGGCACTCGCGCAGCGCGGGCGTCTCGAAATAACGGTCAGGAACGGCGGCGGAAAACGGCGACAGCGCGGTGGCGGAATCCGGCTCGGTGACATCCTCCTCCGCGCGGCCGGCATGCACGAGCGAAAGGTGCGAACGGGGGATATCTTTACCGTTCATACGCTCGATCCTGATTCCTGGTTCATTCCATATATACCTGTATCAAGGCGGGGCCGCCCCGGTCAGCCCGCAGTGTAAGCCAAAACCCGCCAGGAAAAAACGCCGAAAGGCCGCGTATCGGTTGACGCCTGCCCTGTATATAGACGCGCCTGACCATCTGCCGCCCCGCGACGCATTGTGCTAGAGTGCGGCGCGTGGATCTGCTGCTCGGCACATTCGTCGTTCTGCTGGTGGTCATCGACCCCATCGGGCTGGCGCCGTTGTTCATTGCGCTCGCCCGCAACCAGACACGCGCCCAGCAGCGACGCACCGCCGTGCAGAGCGTCGCGCTCGCGGCCATCATGCTGCTGATCTTCTTCTTCACCGGCGATACCCTGCTGCACATGCTCGGCATCGGCATGCCCGCGTTCCGCATCGCCGGCGGGGCGCTGCTGTTCCTGCTCGCGATCGACATGGTATTCGCGCGCCATTCCGGCCTTCGCTCGACCACGACGCGCGAACAGGAGGAGGCGGCCACGCGCAACGGTATCGCGGTATTTCCCCTGGCGTTTCCGCTCATTGCCGGACCTGGCTCCCTCACCACGGTCCTGCTGATGGCCTCATCGTGGAACACCCGTCTGGAGTTCATCGGCATGCTGGCCGTGCTGGTGGCGGTGTTGCTGCTGGCCCTGCTGTCGCTGCTCGCCGCCCCCTACCTGATGCGGCTGCTGGGCGAGACCGGCGCCAATGTGGTGAGCCGTCTGCTGGGACTGATCCTGGCCGCGCTCGCCGTGCAGTACATCCTGGACGGCGTGATCATGAGCATGGGCGGCCAGACGTAAGCATCCCGCACGAACTCGTGACACCCGAAATCCGGGACAGATTTATTTTTCCCGGGGCTGAAAGCTGATGCCGCGCCATTTGCTGGCGGAAAATAAATCTGTCCCCGACGACAAGACTTTGGCGCGTGGCCATGCTAGCGTGAGGGCATGATCGAGTACGCCGCAGGAACCAATCATCTCGCGGGCGAGACCAGCCCCTACCTGCTGCAGCACGCCCATAACCCGGTCGAGTGGTTCCCCTGGTGCGAGGATGCGCTCGCGCGCGCCACGCGCGAGGACAGGCCGATCCTGCTGTCCATCGGTTACTCGGCCTGCCACTGGTGCCATGTGATGGCGCACGAGTCATTCGAGGATCCGGCGACCGCCGCGCTGATGAACCGCCTGTTCATCAACATCAAGGTCGACCGCGAGGAGCGGCCCGACCTCGACAAGATCTATCAGCTCGCGCACCAGATGCTGGCGCGTCGTTCCGGCGGCTGGCCGCTCACCATGTTCCTGGCCCCGGGCAGCCTGATCCCCTTCTTCGGCGGCACCTATTTCCCGCGCGTACCGCGCTACGGGATACCCGCCTTCAGCGAGATCCTCGAACGTATCGCCGTGTTTTACCGCGAACACCGCAAGGATCTCGAGACGCAGAACGCCGAGATGAAGACGGCGTTTGCCTCCCTGGACGCGCGCGCGCCGGCCGATCACGCGGCGACGCTGGAGCCCTCTGTGCTCGACATGGCACGCCATCAGCTCGGCCACAGCTTCGACCCCGGGCAGGGCGGCTTCGGCCAGGCGCCGAAGTTTCCCCATCCGCCCAACATCGAGCGTCTGCTGCGCCACTGGGCCGCAACCCGGCATGGCGGCAGGCCCGACGAACAGGCGCTGCACATGGCCGTGTTCACGCTGGAAAAGATGGCGCGCGGCGGCATCTACGACCATCTCGGCGGCGGCTTCTGCCGCTATTCAGTGGACGGTTTGTGGATGATCCCGCACTTCGAGAAGATGCTGTACGACAACGCGCAGCTGCTCCCGCTCTATGCCGAGGCCTGGCGCGCCATCGGCGCCCCCCTGTTCCGGCGCATCGCCCTGGAGACGGCGGACTGGGTCATGCGCGAGATGCAGGCGCCCGCGGGCGGTTACTATTCAGCGCTTGATGCCGACAGCGAAGGGGAGGAAGGAAAATACTATGTGTGGTCGCGCGACGAGATCCGCGCCCTGCTCGACGCCACGGAGTACGAGGTGCTCGCGCCCCGCTTCGGCCTCGAGCGCGAAGCGAACTTCGAGGGACACTGGCATCTGCGTATCACCTCGACGGTAACCGAGATCGCGCGGGCGCGCGGCGAGTCCGAGGATGCGGTGCGAAGACGCGTGGACGCGGCACGCGCGAAGCTGCGGACCGTGCGCGATGCGCGCGTGCGCCCAGGATGCGACGACAAGATCCTGACCGCGTGGAACGCGCTGATGATCCGCGGCATGGCGATCGCGGCGCGGCGGCTGGATGAACCGCGCCTGCTTGATTCCGCCGAGCGCGCCCTCACGTTCCTGCGCGAGAATCTATGGAACGACGGCCGCCTGCTGGCGACCTGGAGAGACGGCCGGGCGCACCTGAGCGCCTATCTGGACGATTACGCCTTCCTCCTCGACGCCTTGCTCGAGCTGCTGCAGGCGCGCTGGCGAAATGATGATCTCGGCTTCGCCGTGCAGATCGCCGAAGCACTGCTCGACCGCTTCGAGGATCGCGATGACGGCGGCTTTTTCTTCACCGCGCATGATCACGAACCCCTGATCCACCGTCCCAAGCCCTTCGGTGACGACGCCCTGCCCGCCGGCAACGCCATCGCCGCGCGCGCCCTGGGGCGGCTCGGCCACCTGCTCGGCGAGACACGCTACCTGGACGCGGCGGAGCGCACGCTGCGCGCCGCCTGGCCACAGCTGGCGGAGCTGCCCTATGCGCACAACACCCTGCTGGGCGCACTGGAAGAATATCTCCGGCCGCCGCCGCTGGTGCTGATCCGCGCCGGCGCGGAGGAAGGCCGGGAGTGGCTGCGCATCGCCCGCTCGACCGGCGAACCGGCACTGCTCGCCTTCGCTATCCCGCGGGACGCCGGAGATCTGCCGGGTGTGCTCGGCATGCGCCGGGCAGGAGAGCAAGGCGCCATCGCTTATGTATGCCGCGGCACAAGCTGCTCGGCGCCGGCCGAAAATCCGCAGGAACTGCTCGCCCGTCTGCAGGAACTCGATTAACCCCCTGCCAAAAATTGGGGACAGATTTATTTTCTGACAAGCCGCTGTTTTTACTTGCTTGCTTGTCCGGAAAAAATAAATCTGTCCCCAAATTTCACGGCTGCGGATTTCAGTGTATGTTAAGACCACGCGGCGCCGCGTCGCGCCGTTTCCATCGTGAGCGAGAACGAACCATGAACCTGAGCCGATCACTGTATCTGACCCTTGCCTGTTCCCTGCTTCTCCTTGGCGGTGCGCGTGCGGACGAAACCGAGGCGGGGCTCGACCGCATCGAGTTCCAGACCCAGGCGGCGCGCGAGATCGATAACGACCTCACGCGCGTCGTGCTCGCGGTGGAGAAGGAGAACGCGGATCCCGCGCGCCTGGCGGATGACATCAACCGCGCCATGGACTGGGCCCTGAAGACGGCGCGCGCGCAGTTCGGTGTGCGCAGCCGCAGCGGCGCCTACCACACCTTCCCGGTCTATGATCAGCAGCGCATCGTGCGCTGGCGCGCCGCGCAGGAGCTGATCCTCGAGAGCGAGCAGAATGCCACGCTGAATGGCCTGGTCGGACGATTGCAGGAGCGCCTGCAGGTACGCTCGATGAACTTCGATGTCTCGGAACCGCAGCGCGCGCGCGTCGGGCAGGAGCTGACCCATGAGGCGCTGGATAATTTCAGACAGCGCGCCCAGTCGATCGCGGAGCGTCTTGGCGCGACCAGCTATGACATTGTGCGTCTGCAATTGCAGGACGATGCGGGCGCGCCGCCGATGCCGGTGCAGTCCATGGCGCGCATGCTGAAGGTGGAAGACACGGCTGTCGCGAGCGAGGCGGGCACCAGCCGTCTCAGCGTGGGCGTCTATGCCGTGATCCAGCTGCGCCGCTGAGGCGAGGACGCCGGGCGGTCCGGCATCTGAATCAGGAAGGACGCG
The DNA here is from genome assembly GCA_020845975.1 of Gammaproteobacteria bacterium. Taxonomy (GTDB): domain Bacteria; phylum Pseudomonadota; class Gammaproteobacteria; order SZUA-140; family SZUA-140; genus JADJWH01. Next base: position 19,701 of record JADLET010000039.1, read on the forward strand.
CGGACAGCTTCCCGTTAACCCACAGGGCCAGGGCACGCCAGAAATTCGGCTGTTCGCCGCAGGCCTTGTTGATTTCGATCGACAGGGTGGAGGTATCCTGATACACGGGCGCCACCCGTTTTTCCACGCGCGTGATGATGCCGCTGTCGGTCTGATACACCTTGTAGACGTACTCCGGATCCATCGTGCTGTAGGTGGAACTGCCGTAACTCGCGTCGAACAGGAAATTGAACGGGCCCAGCATCTCGGTTAGCCGCACCAGATTGACACCGCTCTCGTCCTCGAGCGCATAGGACAGCTTGGTGAGCTGGTTCTGTTCTTCGATGAGCCTGTAGCGTCCCTCGATGCGCTCGAGCCGATACAGCGGATCAAGGCCGATCAGGGCGCCGAGCGGCTTCCATTTCACAAACTCGCTGTCGATGCGCCACTGGTCGCCATACAGCTCGAAGGTGCGCACGGTACAGCGGTCACCCGTGGCCAGGTTCGCCTGGTAGAGCTGCGCGCCGAGCGGCTCGAAGGTGAGCTCGGCGATGAGTGACTCGTAGGTCAGGCGATGGAAGGTGTAGTACCAGGACGAAAACAGCACGGCCAGCATGAACAGCATGACCAGCACTGTAAACCATCCGTATCTTATAAACCTGCCCACGGCGACACCTCGCTGCGCAAACCCTGTCCCGGCGATACATTCTATCCCAGCCGGGTCCGGCCCGCCTGAGAACCCTTGCCTGTTTCGACCTTCCCGCCACGACGGCGCCGGGGCGTCAGGACAGCCCGCTCCACCTTTGTTATGCTGGACGCACATCCGCCCGTATTCCCTCATCATGCCCCTGCTGTCTTTGCTGCTGCTCCTGCTGATCGCCCTTCCTTCCGCGGCCGCGGAACAGTTGTGGGTGCCCGGCTGGCGCGCCACGACGCCGTTGACCACTGCGCGGGCGGGCGCCGCGGTGCTCGAGGTTGATGGCTATGTCTACGCGCTCGGCGGGGTCGACGGCCGCAGCTTCCTCAAGACCGTGGAGTACGCGCCCGTTCGCGCCGACGGCGCGCTCGGCGCATGGAACCTTACCGCCCCGCTCACCGAAGCACGCGGTTTTTTCGACGCCGTCGCGCACGACGGTTATCTCTACGCGGTGGGTGGAGGCAATGGCCTGAACGGCGAGCACCTGCTCACCTCCGTGGAGCGCGCGCAGCTGCGTGCGGATGGCCGCCTCGGGTCCTGGGAAACGCTGCCCGTTTCGCTGAACCTGCCACGCCGCTGCGTCAAGCTCGCGATCGTCGGGGATGCGCTCTACGCGCTGGGCGGTTTCGGCGGCACGTTGCTCGATACGGTTGAGCGCGCGGAGTTTCGCGCCGGCGGGCTGGGTCCGTTCGCGCTGGAAGGCGCGCGCATGACGATGCCGCGTTACGTCAACGCGGTTAAGGCGCACGGCGACGCGCTCTACGTGCTCGGGGGACATGATCAGAATGAGGGGCGCGGGCTGGCCGCGGTGGAATACGCACGGATCGGCCGCAACGGCGCCCCGGCCTGGACCGGCCTAGCCGCGATGGGCGCCGGGCGCTACGGCCTCGCGGCGCTCAGCCACGGCGACCGCCTCTACGCGCTGGGCGGTCTCGACGGCGCGCGTTACAGCGATTCGATTGAATCGAGCGTGATACTGCCCGATGGCGCACTCGCGCCGTGGCGGACGACGACCCCGCTTTCCTCGCCGCGCGCCAACTTCGGCGCCGTGACGCGGGACAACCGCGTCTACATCGTCGGCGGCACCAACCGCGACGGCTATTACCGCACGGTCGAGATGGCGGAATTCAACGCGGACGGGGACATCGGCTACCGGGCAACGCCGGAGGAAGCGGCAGCCGCCGCGGCGCAACAGGAATCCGTGCACGCCGAGCGGGCCCGCGCGTCCAATCTGCCCAACGAGGGCGAGGTGCGGGAGATCCTGCACACCGTGGCGTACAGCTATATCCGGGTCGCCGATGGCGCGGAGGAACAGTGGCTGGCGACGGAGCGCAGCGACTACCGCGTCGGCGAACGCATCCGCTACGGCCGCGGCACGCTGATGGGCGACTTCCACAGCCGCGCGCTGGATCGGGACTTCAAAACCATCCTGTTCGTCGAGCGGACCGAGCGCATTGAATGAAGAAGTACGGTATTTCCATCCGGCTCGCCCAAATGCAGGATGGCCTGAACGGAGTGAAGCCCAGCAGGATGGCGCAGATGATGATGTTGGGCTTCGCACGGCGAAGCCCAATCTGCTATCTCCCGAATCTAGATTGAAGTACCGAAGGCGGCGCGATAGCGCGTCGCAAACTCCTCCGGCGTGAAGCTGTGGTTCTGCGTACCGGGGTGCTCGATCTTGATGGTACCCATCAGCGAGGCGATGCGCGCGGCGGTGGACAGGTCGCGGCCCAGCATCAGGCCGTGGATCAACCCGGCGCGATAGGCGTCGCCGCAGCCGGTGGGGTCCACCACGCCGGCGGGCTTGACCGGCGGGATGTCGATTTCCTTCTGTCCGGCGTAGATGCGCGAGCCATTGGCGCCGCGCGTGACGAACACCGCCTTCACATGTTCCGCCATCTCGTGCGGTGACAGACCGGTGCGCTCCTGCACCAGCTGTGCCTCGTAGTCATTGACGGTCAGGTAAGTGGCCATGCGCAGGAAGTTGCGCAAATCGTCGCCGTCGAACATCGGCAGTCCCTGACCGGGATCGAAGATGAACGGGATGCCGGCCTCGAAGAACTGTTCCGCGTGCTGCAGCATGCCGTCGCGGCCGTCGGGAGAAATGATGCCGAGCGTGATGCCGCGATCGAGCGGGACGCGGTTCTCGTGCGCGAGTTCCATCGCGCCCGGATGGAAGGCGGTGATCTGGTTGTCGTCGAGATCGGTGGTTATGTAAGCCTGGGCGGTGAAGCTCTCGTGGAATTCGCGGATCAGTTGGCGGCTGATGCCATTGCGATCCATCCAGCGCGCGTAGGGCTCGAAGTCCTTGCCCACGGTGCCCATGGGCAGGCCATCGCCGCCGAGCAGCTTCAGGTTATAGGCGATGTTGCCGGCACAGCCGCCGAATTCGCGCCGCATCTGCGGCACCATGAACGATACGTTTAGCATGTGGATCTTGTCCGGCAGGATATGCCGCTTGAAGCGGTCCGGAAAGATCATGATGGAATCGTAGGCGAAGGAACCGCAGATCAGTGCCGTCATGGTTGATGTCCTTGTAATATTTGATTCGGATTGTATCCGGTCCGGCGCCGGGGAGACGCGTGGCGCGGTGATCGGCCTAGTCTAGCAAAACCAGTGCCCAGACCACAGCCGCCAGCGCCAGCGACATGAACACCGCGGCGGAACCGATGTCCTTGGCGCGACCGGACAGATCGTGCGGCTCGTTGCCGATGCGGTCGATCGCGGCCTCCACGGCGGAGTTGAGCAGCTCGACCACGAGCACCAGCAGCACGCTGCCGATCAGCAGCGCGCGCTCGATGCCGGTGTCGCCCAGCCAGCAGCCGAGCGGCGCGGCGACAACGAACAGCGCGACCTCCTGACGGAACGCGGATTCAAAGCGCCAGGCCGCCGCCAGGCCCTTGAAGGAATATCCCGTGGCGAGGATCAGGCGCTTCAGGCCGGTGTGACCGGGCTTGGCCATGCGTTCAGCGCGCCCCGGAGGACGGCTTCCACGCGAGATCGGGCTCGCGCGCGGCGCGCACGTCGTCAAGGCGCCGTACCGGCATGGTATACGGGGCGCCCGTCACCTTGTCCGGTGTCGCCTCCGCCTCGGCGCGAATCTGGCACAGGGCATCGATGAAGGCGTCCAGCGTGCCCTTGTCCTCGGTCTCGGTCGGCTCGATGAGCAGGCACTCCGGCACCAGCATTGGAAAATAGGTGGTCGGCGCATGGAAGCCGTAATCGAGCAGGCGTTTCGCGAAATCCATCGCGCTGACGTGCAGCGACTTCGATTCGCGCCGCATCGTCACGATGAATTCGTGGGTGGCGCGGCGCTGCGGGAAGGCCAGTTCGAAGCCGCGCTCCTTCATGCGCGCGGCCATGTAGTTGGCGTTCAGCGTGGCGTACTCCGCCACCCGGTGCATGCCTTCGCGCCCGAGCATGCGCGCGTAGATATAGGCGCGCATCAGGATGCCGGCATTGCCGGCGAAAGCGGACAGGCGGCCGATGGTCTGCGGACGATCCTTCTCGGTGATCCAGTGGTATCTGCCGTTCGCAGCCCCCACCATCGGCACCGGCAGGAACGGCTGCAGTTTTTCGCCCACGCCGACCGGACCCGCGCCGGGACCACCACCGCCGTGCGGCGTGGAAAAGGTCTTGTGCAGGTTGAGGTGGATGACATCGAAACCCATGTCGCCCGGGCGCACCTTGCCGAGGATCGCGTTCAGATTGGCGCCATCGTAGTACAACAGTCCGCCCGCCTCGTGGACGATACCGGCGATCTCCTTGATGCGGCGCTCGAACACACCGAGCGTGGACGGATTGGTGAGCATCAGACCCGCGGTGTGCGGACCGACCGCCGCGCGCAACGCGTCGATATCGACGTCGCCCTCGGCATTGGTCGGGATCTCGCGCGCCTTGTAGCCGCACATCACGGCGGTGGCCGGATTGGTGCCATGCGCGGCATCCGGAACCAGAATCTCGTCGCGGGCGTGGTCGCCACGCGCGGTGTGGTAGGCGCGGATCATGGCGACGCCACTGAACTCGCCCTGCGAGCCCGCCATCGGGGTCAGCGACACCGCCTGCATGCCGGTCACCTCTTTCAACATCTCCTGCAACTCATGCATGCAGGCGAGGAAGCCCTGGCTGAACTGCTCAGGCGCGTGCGGGTGCCGGCGCAGAAAACCGGGCAGACTGGCAAGCGTGTTGCAGGCGCGCGGGTTGTACTTCATGGTGCAGGAACCGAGCGGGTAGAAATGCGTGTCGATGGAGAAATTTTTCTGCGACAGCCTCGTGTAATGGCGCACCACCTGCAGTTCGGACACCTCGGGCAGCAACGGCGCCGTGGTGCGCAGCAGCGCGGCGGAGATGTCAGTGACAGCCGCGGCGTCCGCCGCCGGCGCCTGCAGGGCGGCGCGGCGCGCGGGGGCGGATTGTTCGAATATGAGGGTCATGGTCATCTTTGTGGTTGGAGTAGAGGTTTCCGTGGTCAGCGCAGCGCCGCGACCGCCTTGTCGTAGTCGGGATGCTGGGCGATCTCGGGCACGAGCTCGGTGTAAAGGATCCGGTTCTCCTCATCCAGCACCAGCACCGCGCGCGCGGTCACGCCCGCCAGCGGTCCGTCCGTGATCATCACGCCGTAATCCTCGGCGAATTTGCGCGAGCGCATCAGCGAGAGCGTGGTGATGTTCTTCAGATCCTCAGCATCGCAGAATCGCTTGTGGGCGAAGGGGAGATCCGCCGAGATCATCAGCAGGATGGCATTGTTGCCGGCGGCCAGTTCATTGAAACGTCGTGTCGAGGCGGCGCAGACCGAGGTGTCGATGCTGGGAAAGATGTAGAGCAGTTTTTTCTTGCCGGCGAACTCCGCCAGCGAGCGGTCGCGCAACGCGGTGTCGGTCAATGTGAATTCCGGCGCACGAGTGCCTCGCGCCGGCAGGTCACCGCAGGTGTTCACCGCGGATCCTTTCAATGTTATGGTCGCCATGTTCCCCTCCTCACTCCGGCGGCTCAGCCCCGGCCGAGCGCCCGCGCGCAGGTCTCCGCGTAACGCCGCAGATCATCGGGCGTCTTGGTCTCGGTGGCGCACACCAGCAGGGATTCGCCCAGCTCCGGATACTCGCGCTTCAGACTGTAACCGCCCAGGATGCCGCCATCCGCCATCCGCGCGAGCACCGCATCCACATCGGCGTCGAGCTGCAGCACGACTTCGTGGAAGAAGGGTCGGGCAAACAACGGGGTGACGCCCTTGATCGCGCACAGCGTGTCGCGCAGCTGGCGCGTGTTCGCATGCGAGGCGCTGGCGACACGCCGCAGGCCCTCGGCGCCCAGCAGCGACATATATATAGTGGCCGCGGTGACCAGCAGGCCCTGGTTGGTGCAGATGTTCGAGGTCGCCTTGGAGCGGCGGATATGCTGCTCGCGCGCCTGCAGGGTCAGGGCAAAGCCGGGCTTGCCGTCGAGATCGACAGTGCGCCCGATGATACGGCCCGGCATCTGCCGCACATGCTCCGATTTGCTGCACATGAAACCGAAATACGGACCGCCCGAGGCGAGCGGCACGCCGAGTGGCTGGCCTTCGCCACAGGCAATGTCGGCGCCCTCCGCGCCCCAGGCGCCCGGCGGTTTAAGCAGGGCGAGCGACATCGGATTGGTCAACGCGATGACCAGCGCGCCGTGCGAATGCGCCCAGTCGCACAAGGCATCCACCTCTTCCAGCACGCCGAAGAAATTCGGCTGCGGGACCACCAGTGCGGCAAAGTCGCCGGGATTCGCCGGCAGCGCGGCAGGATCGATCGCGCCGCTGCGCGGATCGAAATCGAGCGTTTCGATGATGATGCCCTGGTTCGAGACGATGGTCTGCACCACGCGGCGGTAATCCGGATGCACCGTGCGCGGGATCAGCACGCGCTTCGAACGCGCGGAGCGATTCGCCCGCACCGCCATCAACACCGCCTCGGCCAGCGCAGAGGCGCCGTCGTAGAGCGAGGCGTTGGAAACGTCCAGCGCGGTCAGCCCGGTCATCATGGTCTGGTATTCATACAGCAGTTGCAGCGTGCCCTGGCTCGCCTCCGCCTGGTAAGGCGTGTAGGCGGTGTAGAACTCGCCGCGCGCGGCGATCTCCCACACCGCGGCCGGGATATGGTGCTCATAGGCGCCGGCGCCGATGAAACACAGCGGCGCGCCGTTCGCGTCCGCGCGTTCGGCCAGCAGGCGCGCTGTCGCCATCTCATTCAGGCCGGGCGGAATCGCCGTGCTGTCGGGAGCGCGCAGCCCGGGCGGGATCTCGTCGAACAGGGCTTCGATGCCGCCGATGCCGATGGCCTCGAGCATCGCGGCGGTCTCGCTTTCCGTATGCGGAATGAATGGCATAGATATCCTGAGAAATGACTGTCGATGGGAACGCCGGGAAACCCGGGAGGTCCGGGGATCCGGCCGCGCTCATGCACGGCCGGGCCGGAGAAGCGTTATTCTTCTTCCTCGGCAAGGACCGCGCTGTAGTCCTCGGCATCGAGCAGGTTCGCGCCGTCGGGGCTGTCGAGCTGGATGCGCATGATCCAGCCTTCGCCGTAGGGGTCCTTGTTGACCAGATCCGGATGGTCCGCCAGCAGCTCGTTTATCTCGACCACCTCGCCGGCGACCGGGCTGTAGACGTCGGAGGCCGCCTTGACGGACTCGACCACGGCGCACTCCTGCCCCGCGTTCACCGCGCTGCCGACCTCCGGCAACTCGACGAACACCATGTCGCCGAGCAGATCCTGGGCGTGATCGGTGATACCAACCTTGACCGTGCCATCGCCCTCATCCTCGACCCATTCGTGGGTCTTGGTGTATTTCAGTTCCGCAGGTATTTCACTCATGAGACCAACCCCTAGTTTATTTGCTGCCACACAATCCAGAAACCTTTGTCCGTGTCCACCTACACCTCATCGATGCAGCTCTTGCCGTGACGCACGAACGGCGGCGTCACCACTCGGGCGGGCAGGCGGCGGCCACGCACGTCGACCGCGCAATCACCCGCCGTATCGCCACTCACGCGGGCAAGCGCGACCGAGCATTGCAGGAATGGCGAAAAGCTGCCGCTGGTGATCTCGCCGACAAACCGATCCCCGGCATAGACCTGCTGGTGTCCGCGCAGTATCCCGCCTTCGCGCAACACCAGGCCGATCATCTTGCGCGGCGGTTGCGCGCGCTGCGCCTCGAGGGCGGCGCGCCCGATGAAATCGCGCTCCGGCGGATTCCAGGCCACGGTCCAGGCCAGGCCACACTCGAGCGGTGAAACCGTCTCGTCCATATCCGAACCGTAAAGTGCCATGCCGGCCTCCAGCCGCAGGGTATCGCGCGCGCCGAGGCCGATGGGCCTGACTCCGGCGGCATGCAGCGATTCCCAGAACGCGGGGGCCTGCGCGGCGGGCAGCAGGATTTCGTAGCCGTCCTCGCCCGTGTAGCCGGTGCGCGAAAAGAATACCGCACCGGCCTGGGCCGAGCGGAATGCCCCGAGACCCGCGACCACGGCGCGCGTGGCTTCGTCCTTCAGAACAGCGTGCACCTTGTCGCGCGCACGCGGCCCCTGCACGGCAATGAGGGCATAATCCTTGTGAGCATCCAGCGTCACGCCGAATGCAGAGGCATGATCCCTCAGCCAGGCCAGGTCCTTGTCGCGCGTGGCGGCGTTGGTGATCAGGCGATAACGCTGCTCATTGAGGCGATAGACAATCAGGTCATCGATCACGCCGCCGCGCTCGTTCAGCATGCACGTGTACAAGGCCTTGCCTGCATCCAGCCGCGCCGCGTCGTTGGCGAACATGTGCCGCAGGAAATCGAGCGTGCGTGCGCCGCTGACGTCGCTGACGGTCATGTGCGAGACATCGAACATGCCGGCATCGGTGCGCACCTGGCGGTGCTCCTCGAGCTGGGATCCGTAGTGCAGCGGCATGTCCCAGCCGGCGAAATCGACGATCTTAGCGCCGTGGCGCACGTGCTCATTATAAAGTGGCGTTCTGTGACCCATGAATTTGGCTTCGCTTGATGGATGCCGCGCAACTCCAACCGTCCCGCGCGTGTTTTAAAGAGATCATACTATAACCGGACTGCCCGTTCCGACAAAGCGCCCCCACGATCCGCAATAGCGCAAAACCCATGCGCCGCGCCACGGCCATGTCCGGATGTTTCAGGGGGAAACCCCTCTCCCCCCACGGGCAGGCGGATTGCGCCGGCCCGTGAGGGAAACGGGGTGGATCTCAGGACATTTCTTTATGGTAGGCGGCCACGCGCTCGACTTCCTGGCGGGAGCCGAGGACGACCGGGACACGCTGGTGCAGATCGCGCGGCTGGATATCCATGATGCGCTCACGGCCAGTGGTGCTGACGCCGCCGGCCTGCTCAATGATGAAGGACATCGGGTTGGCCTCGTACATCAGGCGCAGGCGGCCTTCCTTGGTCGGATCCTTGGTGTCCTTCGGGTACAGGAAGATACCGCCGCGGGTCAGGATGCGGTGCACTTCGGCGACCATGGAGGCGACCCAGCGCATGTTGAAATTCTCCTTGCGCGGCCCTTCCTTGCCGGCCAGGCACTCGTCGATGTAACGCGTGACCGGCGGCTCCCAGAAACGCTCGTTGGAGGCGTTGATGGCGAACTCACGCGTGCTTTCCGGGATGCGCATGTTGGTGTGCGTGAGGAGGAACTCGCCGACGTTGCGGTCGAGCGTGAAGCCATTGACGCCCTGACCGGTGGTCATCACCAGCATCGTGGCGGGCCCGTACAGGGCGTAGCCGGCGCAGACCTGGCGGGTGCCGGGCTGGAGGAAGTCCTTCGCCGTCGGCTTGGTCACGCCCTCGGGACAGCGCAGGATCGAGAAGATCGTGCCGACCGAGATGTTGACGTCGATATTGGACGAGCCGTCGAGGGGGTCGAACACCAGCAGGTATTTACCGACCGGATAGCCGTCCGGGATTGGATAGACATCGTCCATCTCCTCCGAGGCCATGCCGGCGAGGTGGCCACCCCACTCGTTGCTCTTGATCATCATCATATTGGAGATGACATCGAGCTTCTTCTGGGTCTCGCCCTGTACATTCTCCTTCTCGGCGCTGCCGAGAACACCGACCAGCGCCCCCTTGTTCACTGCGTTGGCAATCGCCTTGCACGCCGTCAGGGTATCGTTGAGCACGGCGGTGAAATCGCCCGTGCCGCCCACCCGCCGCTGTTCCTGGGTGATGAATTGTGTAATTGTCTCGCCTAGTTGCATATGCCATTACCCCTTACGCAGTGATTCGGTGCCGGTCCCGCCGGACAGCGGGGACCACACCGTGTTCCGGGACGGGAATCCGCGCCTGAAGAGCCGGATATTATGCTAGTATTTGCCCGCAAAATAAACCGGACTGCCGACGGGACGTCGCTCATACCCCATGACCAAGACCCTGCAGTTACGGAAAAACGAGGACCACCGGTTGCGCGCCGGGCATCTGTGGGTGTACAGCAACGAGATCGACGTGGCTGTCACCCCGCTGACGGCCTTTGAGCCGGGCGAGACGGCCAGACTGCAGGATTACCGCGAGCGGCCCCTCGGCACCGTCTATGTCAATCCGCACTCCCTGATCTGCGCCAGGCTGCTCGACCGCGCGCCCGGCATCACGCCCGATACCGCCTGGTTCGCCGGCCGCATCGCCACCGCGGCGGCATTGCGCAAGCGCCTGTTCGCTCGACCGTTCTACCGCCTGGTCTACGGTGAAAGCGATGGCCTGCCGGGCCTGGTGATCGACCGCTATGACCAGGTCTTCACGGTACAGCTGACTACCGCCGGGATGGAGCGCTGCCGCGACACCATCCTGGATGCCCTGCGCCAGGTGATGGCCCCCGCAACAGTGGTGCTGCGCAACGACGCGCCCATCCGCACGCTCGAGGGACTGTCCCCCTACGTCGAGGCCCTGCCCGCCGCGCCGGAACGGGTGGTGGTGGAGGAAAATGGTCTGACCTTCGAACTCGAGCCGCTCACCGGACAGAAGACCGGCTGGTTTTACGACCATCGAATGAACCGCGCGCGCCTGCCCGCCTACGTGAGCGGCCGGCGCGTGCTCGACGTGTTCAGCTACAGCGGGGCCTGGGGCATACAGGCAGCGGCCGGGGGCGCACGGCAGGTGGAGTGCATCGACGAATCGCGCCCCGCGCTCGATCTGCTGCTGCACAACGCGCGCCTCAACGGCGTCGCCGACCGCGTCGAGGCGCGTCACGGCGAGGCCTTCGCCCTGCTGAGGGCGCTGCACGAGGGCGGCGAGACCTTCGACGTGATCGTGCTCGACCCGCCCGCGTTCATCACACGGCGCAAGGACAAGACGGCGGGGATGCGTGCGTATCAGCGCCTCAACCAGCTCGCGATGCAGCTGCTCGGCGCGGACGGCATCCTGATCTCCGCCTCCTGCTCCTTCCATCTCGCGGCGGATGAACTGCGCGGCACGCTGCAACAGGCCGCGCTGCATGCCGACCGCACGCTGCAGATCCTTGAGCAGGGCCATCAGGGTCCGGACCATCCGGTCCACCCCGCGATCCCGGAAACAGCCTACCTGAAATGTTTCATCGCCCGCGTCCATCGCGGCGATGCCTCGGTCTGACACGGTTGTTATACTGGGCCCTGTGCTGACCTACCCCGACATCGATCCCGTGGCGGTGCATCTGGGCCCGCTCAAGGTCCACTGGTACGGCCTGATGTATCTGATCGGTTTCGCCGCCGCGTGGTGGCTGGGCCGGCGCCGCTTGCGGCTGTTTCCGGATCTCAACGCGCAGGATCTCTCCGACCTCATCTTCTACGCCGCGCTCGGCGTGATCCTGGGCGGACGCCTCGGCTATATCCTGTTTTACGATTTCTCCGCCTATCTGGCCGAGCCGCTCAACATTTTGAAGATCTGGCAGGGCGGCATGTCCTTCCACGGCGGCCTGCTCGGCGTGATCACCGCAATGGCGCTGTTCGCGCGCCGGCGCGGGCGGCGATTCTTCGAGATCGCCGACTTCACCGCCCCGCTGATCCCGATCGGCCTCGGCGCCGGCCGCCTTGGAAACTTCATCAACGGCGAATTGTGGGGGCGCGTAACAGGCGTGCCGTGGGCCATGGTGTTTCCCGATCCGCGCGCCGGCGGCCTGCCGCGCCATCCCTCACAGCTCTATGAGATGCTGCTCGAAGGTCTGCTGCTGTTCGTTGTCCTGTGGGTATATGCGCGCAAACCGCGTCCAACGATGGCGGTATCCGCCCTGTTCCTGCTCGGCTACAGCACGTTCCGTTTCCTGGTCGAATTCGCCCGCACCCCGGACGAACAGCTGGGGTTCATAGCCGGCGGCTGGCTTACCATGGGTCAGTTGCTCTGCCTGCCGATGCTCGCGGCCGGCGCCGTGCTGTGGTGGCTGGCGCACCGCAACAATTCCACACGCGAGGCGTCCATTCGATGAAACAGTATCTCGATCTGTTGCGCCATGTGCGCGACCACGGCGTGCGCAAGGAGGATCGCACCGGCACTGGCACGGTGAGCGTGTTCGGCTATCAGATGCGCTTCGATCTCGCCGCCGGTTTCCCTCTGGTCACCACCAAGAAGCTGCACCTGAAGAGCATCATTCACGAACTGCTGTGGTTTCTGCGCGGTGAAACCAACATTCGCTATCTGACTGAGAACGGCGTGACGATCTGGAATGAATGGGCCGACGAGGACGGCGAGCTGGGGCCGGTATACGGCTCCCAATGGCGCCGCTGGCCGGCCCGCGATGGCGGACACATCGACCAGATCCGCTGGGTGACGGATGAGATCCGCAGCAACCCGGATTCGCGCCGCCTGATCGTCAGCGCCTGGAACGTGGCCGACATCGTCCGCATGAAGCTGCCGCCGTGTCATGCCTTCTTCCAGTTCTACGTCGCCAATGGGCGCCTTTCCTGCCAGCTCTACCAGCGCAGCGCCGACATCTTCCTCGGCGTGCCGTTCAACATCGCCTCCTATGCCCTGCTGACACTGATGATGGCGCAGGTGACCGGTCTCAAGCCAGGCGAATTCATCCATACCCTGGGCGACGCGCATCTGTACCTGAACCATCTCGAGCAGGCGGAGACACAGCTCGCACGCACGCCCTACCCGGCTCCGACGATGCACCTCAACCCGGCGCGGACCTCTCTGTTCGATTTTGTGTTCGAGGATTTCAGCCTCACCGGATACCAGGCTCACGCGCACATCAAGGCGCCCGTGGCCATCTGATCATGATCGTTTCTCTGGTCGTCGCGATGGGGCGCAATCATGTGATCGGGCGCGATAATGCGCTGCCCTGGCGCCTGCCCGCCGATCTCAAATACTTCCGCGCGGTGACGATGGGCAAGCCGGTGGTGATGGGGCGCAAGACGCATGAGTCGATCGGGCGACCGTTGCCGGGACGTGACAATATCGTGATCAGCCACGATCCGGGGTTCCGCGCGGACGGCTGCATCGTGCTGCCCTCACTCGAGGCCGCCTATGAACATTGCCGCGACAGGGACGAGGTGATGGTGATCGGCGGCGCATCCATCTACCGACAGGCGCTGGCGCATACGCAACGGATATATCTGACAGAGATCGGCGCGGAATTCGCCGGAGATACCGTCTTCCCTCCGCTGGACACGGCCACCTGGCGTGAGGTCCGGCGCGAGGACCACCCCGTCGATGCGAACAATCACTACCCGTACAGCTTCATCGTGCTCGAACGGAAAACGGCGGGCACAGAGGACCGTACGCGCAATCAGTAGCGCGGGTCTTCCTTGACGTAATCGCTGGCCTCGTCCTCGGAAGAGGATTCCCGGTACCAGCCCTTGGTGTGTGTGGCAGGCGCCAGGCGCGACGAGACGAGCTTTTCCTCCGGCAGGGGCAGCTGTGACAAGACCAGCGTGCGCTGCGCCGGGGTGGCCGGGGCCGATTCGTCCTGACCCGCCTCGCTGACAGTGATCGCCTTGATGCTGGGCTCCCGCCCGCTGCACAGCTCCTGTGCATCCTGCATCAGCTGCCGATGGAGGGCGGCATGGTTCGCCGACAGCGCATTGACGAGGTCGGCGGTGGAAGCGAAATGCGCGACAACCCGATCACGGTAACGCGCCAGCTCATCACGCGTATCCCGCAGCTCGCGGTCGGCCTTTCTGGATTCCCGCCCCACCTGACCGCCGCCCCAGCCAAGCAGGAAACCACCCGCAAGACCCAGCAGCAGAACCGGGATCAACCATTCCCACGCGATCACTTCCCGTCCCCTCCGGTAAATTCATGCACCTTACGAAACCTGCCGCTAGCTTAGGCTGCGCCCGGCACAGGGTCAAGCGCGCCCGACCGAGTAAATTCCCCGTCATCTCGCGGACTTGTCGATTCGAGCAGACTTTCCTCACAGGGGAAAGCCTGTTACTTTTAAACGCATACTCAGGAGGAAGCATGGACGGCGACCGGCGTCTGCATATCCACACCGATCCCGCCGCGCTGGCGCATGCCGTGGCAACACGCTTCGCGGAGCTTGCGCGCGCGGCCCAGGAAGACCATCGGGGTTTTCATGTCGCGCTCGCCGGCGGTTCCACGCCACGACTGCTGTACCGGACACTCGCCAGCGAATTCCGCGACCGCGTGGACTGGGGCGCGACGCATGTCTACTTCGGCGATGAGCGCTGCGTCGCCCCCGATCACCCTGACAGCAACTACGGCATGGCGAGCGAGGCCCTGCTGGGGCAGGTCGCGCTGCCGCCGTCGCAGGTCCATCGAATTGAGGCCGAAGATCCTGATCCCCGGACTGCGGCGCGGCGCTATGCGGAGCTCCTGCACCGCCACCTGCCGCACGCGCACGGGGAGACCGGCGGGCGCTTCGACCTGGTGCTGCTCGGTCTCGGGCCGGACGGCCATATCGCCTCGCTGTTTCCGGACACGGCCATTCTCGACGAACGCCAGGCCTGGGCAGCGGCGGTGCACGTCGACAAACTGCATGCCTGGCGTATCAGCCTGACCTATCCCGTGATCGACGCAGCGCGCCATGTCGCCCTGCTCGTGGCCGGCGACGGCAAAGCGGACATCGTCCGGGACGTGCTCGGCAGAACGGAAGCGGCCGCCCGCTATCCGGCCGCGCGTCTGCAGCCCCGCGGCGAACTCGAGTGGTTTGTCGACCACGCCGCCGCCCGTCTGTTGCCGGGTGTATGACATGAAGCTGCTCGCAGCCGATATCGGCGGCACGAAGACGCTGCTCGCGCTGGCGGAATGCACCGGCGACGGGATCCGCCTGATACGGGAGCACCGCTACGACAGCGGGGCGTATCCCGCTTTCGAGGACCTGCTCGCGGATTTCCTCGCGCGGATCGAACCCGCCCGGCGTGAGATCCAGCGGGCATGTTTCGCGGTCGCCGGACCGGTGATCACGGCCAGTGGCAGCGAGATGGCGCGCGTCACCAACCTGAGCTGGCGTCTCGACAACCGCCGCCTCGCCGCCGATTTCGCTCTGCCAGCAGTGCGCCTGATCAACGATTTTCAGGCCGTGGGATACGGTATCGAGCGGCTCGGCGAAAGCGACCTCGTGATACTGCAGCCGGGCCGGCCGCGTGACGCGGCGCCGCGCGCCGTGCTGGGCGCCGGCACCGGCCTCGGCACGGCGCTGCTCGCCTGGGACGGCGCACGCTATCGGGTGCTGCCCACAGAAGGTGGACACATCGACTTCGCGCCGAACGGCGCGGTTCAGCTCGACCTGCTCGCCTGGCTGGCGCAGCGCTATGATCACGTCTCCATCGAACGCCTGCTGTCGGGACCGGGTCTGGTCGCAATCCACGAATATCTGTGCGCGCGACACCCGGATCGGGTCGATGCGGACCTCGCGCAGCGCATGCAACAACAGGACGCCGCCGCGGCCGTGGCCGGGCACGCGATGACTCACAGCGAATCGCTCGCGGGGGAAGCGCTGGAGCTGTTCGTCTCCATCTACGGCGCGCATGCCGGCAATCTCGCCCTGCTCACACTGCCCTACGGTGGCCTCTACATCGCCGGCGGGATCGCCCCGCGCATTCTCCAGCGCATGGCCGACGGTCGCTTCATGACCGCCTTCAATCATAAGGGACGCATGTCGCATCTTACAGCGGAAATACCCGTCTCGGTCGTGATAAATCCTAAGGTCGGTCTGCTGGGCGCGGCGGGCTTCGCAGCGCACGTGGCCACCTGAGGCAGCGCACTGTTTCAACGTACACCCGTCTTGCCAAGCGCGGCGACCGCCGCGCGCTCGATCGCCTCCAGGGCGGGCCCCATCAGCAAGCCGGCATGGATATGGTAGATGCGCTGTTCGCAGCACACATCTTCGTGCAGCGCCCTGCCCGCGACGCGGAAACCGGTCCAGGCGATCAAGGGCAGATGATCGAGCCGGCTGTCGACGCAAACCCAGGCCTCGCGCTCAAGGATACATTCGAGCAGGCGCAGATCCGGCGCCTGCAGGCGCAATGGTTCACCCATGCGCAGTTGGGCCAGGCGCACGGTATTGAAACAACTTGCAGGCAAGGCGCGCGGAAGGATGCGCAGCGGCGTGAACTCATCGATGATCGACATCGGCAAGGGCCTCCCTACCGCGTGCTCAACCGTCCGGCACGAGACGCTCCAATGCCTCGCGGTATTTCCGCGTCGTTTCCGCGACGTCCTCTTCCGGCAAGGAAGGCGCCGGCGTCCGCTTGTTCGAGCCGATCTTCTCGAGAGCATCGCGCACGTATTGTTTATCGAAACTGGCCGGAATGCAGCGTTATGCTTCTGATCAGCATCGTAGATGCAGCTCGCACGGCTTACACCGGCGCGGCCAGCTCCGATTCATTGCTCACGTTCCGTGGCTTGCCTATCTCCGGAATCCGCCCCGCTCCCGCGTTCGTCGAATATCCTGCTCGCCAGGACATCCTCCGCCTCGATGGTCATCAGCTCCGCCTTGCCGAGTTTCCTGCCGGCGTCGGCAAACAGCCGGTTGGCCTGCCGCAGCCGCGCGCGATCGAGCGCGTTGCGCACCGAGCGGGCATTGGAAAAGTGCGGTTGCTGCATGCGCAGCCTGAGGTATTTCCTGAACGCTGTCTCGCCTTCCGCGCTGAAAATGTAATTCTGGCGCTCTAGCATCAGCCTGGCGATCTGCAGCAGCTCGTCCGACGTATAATCCGGGAAGTCGATGTGATGGGCGATGCGCGAGCGCATGCCGGGATTGCTTTGGAAAAAGCGATCCATCTTGTCCTTGTACCCGGCCAGAATCACCACCAGATCGTCGCGGTTATTCTCCATGACCTGCAGCAGGATCTCGATGGACTCCTGACCGTAGTCGCGCTCATTCTCCGGCTTGTACAGATAGTAGGCCTCGTCGATGAACAACACGCCGCCCATCGCCTTCTTGATCACTTCCTTGGTTTTCGGCGCGGTATGCCCGATGTACTGTCCGACGAGGTCATCGCGCGTCACCGTGACCAGATGGCCTTCACGCACGTAGCCGAGCCGCTTCAGGATCTCACCCATGCGCATTGCCACCGTGGTCTTGCCGGTGCCGGGATTTCCGGTGAAACACATATGCAGTGTCGGCGTCTCGGACGACAGCTCGAATTTGCGCCGCAGACGGTCGACCAGCAGCAGTGCGGCGATCTCGCGGATGCGCGTCTTGACGGGCATCAGCCCGATCAGTTCACGGTCCAGCTTGTCCAGCACCTCCTGGATATTGGAGGCCTTGAATTCGGCCTCGAGATCCACTTGCATATCGTCGGTGCTGGCGGCCTGCATTTTTCTTTTCTCGCCCATCTCCAGGATTCCTATCGCAGACTGAACAGGAGGGGCGGCGGGACTGCACCCGCCGCCCTGCTTGCCGTGAACTTCAGTAGCGTTCACCTTCCGGATTGTCGGTCGAGTAGCTGTGGACCGTGTAGTGGATGTGTCGACCCTCGGCCTCCTGTCGCACCAGACCAAAACCGGGCTCCTTCTTCGGCCGGTTGACGATGAAGGACATCGTCGGTGACTCTACACCGCGCGCGCTGTTGAATGCGGTCACACGGATATAGTGGTTCGGAAAGGTTTTGCGGCAATTGTTGATTTCCATCAGGATCCCGGCTGGATCCTTCAGGTCGAACATTGGCATGCCGAACATCTCCCAGTAGGTGTTACGCGGATGGGGATCGTCAGTGTATTCAATGTTTACCGCCCAGTTGTTCTTCAACGCATACTTGATCTGCGCGGTGATCTGCGCGTC
>JADLET010000040.1 GCA_020845975.1 Gammaproteobacteria bacterium
CAGATCGAGGCCAAGGCCCTGCGCAAGCTGCGCCACCCGAGCCGCTCGGAAGCGCTGCGCAGTTTTGTGGACTGATGGCTGAGCCCTCGCAGGGCGTTGTGATGCAGGGAGCCAGGCGGCTCCCTGCGCATTTTATAGGGCCGTTCCGCATCGAAGATCCCGGTTATAGCTGTTCTTCATGCGTGCCCCATGTGCCTGGCCCAACTGCAGCGTGGTGTGCATTTCACCGCGCTGCGTTATACTTGCGCGCATTCCGGGCCTGTAGCTCAGTCGGTTAGAGCAGGGGACTCATAATCCCTTGGTCCTCGGTTCGAGTCCGAGCGGGCCCACCACTTGTGTTTTCCGCAGTGCGGTCGAGTACGATGCGAAGCAAATCCTCGCCGGGTTTGGTTGTCTGCGTACGTAGTCGGTATCAACCTCGCCATTTCAGTTTCGTCTCACTGAAGCGGTTTGATGCGCGAACTTATTCCATTGCGCACGGTCTATTAGGGTAAGTTCTGTCAAGGTCTGTCGATGACAGACAAAGTCGATAGGGAAGTCGGTACCTTGGCAGGCTTCACAACTTCAACGGCCTCGCCTTGAGCGGGGCTGTTCTGTTGAAGGCCCTTCCGATTTTTCCTTTGTAATAAGCACATTAGTTTAAGTGTATTTTAAGTTCGACACCCTATTCTAGACGCTGTAAATGACCGAAACAGGTGTCGCACATGAATACCCGAGCAGATCTGATCACGGAAAATTCACACTGCACAGTGTCGGCCTTGCCTCATCTGGGTGAGCCTCGCACTGCGTTGGCGCTGAGCAGGCACGGTCCTCATGATCCCCTGCGGCCGGTCGTGGAGAGGTTTGTGTGTGAGCGCTTCCGTCATACCTATGGGGCTGAAATCGCAAGCTTCTGTCCGGAGTTGATCAGTCTGGTCGGGGAAGATCAGGCCTTATGTGCCGTTGCCGGCGTTCGTCCGGCGGATCATGAGCGGTTGTATTCCGAGCATTATCTGGACGTCGATGTCGAGACGTTTCTTGCCGAGCATACCGGACTTCCCCGGATTCCCCGCTCCTCCATAGTAGAGGTAGGGAATCTGGCGCCCGCGAACGTGGGTCAGGCGCGGTGGCTGATTGCGACATTGACCGCCTATCTCTACTCCTCAGGCTACGAATGGGTGGTGTTCACCGCCATTCCACCCGTCTACAACGCATTCATACGTCTTGGTCTGCCCCTGAAGATCCATACGCGTGCGGATGCCACGCGTTTGCCACCCGCGGAACGCGTTCAGTGGGGAAGCTATTATGAAGCCGGACCAGCGGTGTGTTATGGCGAAATCGCACAGGGATTTCATCAGCTGGGCGCAGCAATCCGTCCAGACCGGCGGAAACTCTGGAGCCTCTGGCTGGAGGCGCAGAGGCTTGGTAACCGGAATGATTTGAACTACGGCATCGCATCCGGATCGGGTTTCTGAATGAGTCGCATGATTGCGCGCATCAGTGCGCACGCAGAGGTACGCCCAGATGCTCCAGCCGTTGCGGGGGAGCATGTGACCCTGAGCTATCTCGGTCTGCTTAAAGAGGCAAAATCTCTGGCGGCACAACTGCACGGGCATGCCCTTGGATTGCTGCTGGATAACGGACCCTCCTGGGTTGTCGCGGATCTCGCGGCGCTGACAGGCAACATCGTTTGTGTTCCGCTGCCCGGTTTTTTCACCGATGAACAACTCGCGCATACCGTGCGCGATGCGGGCGTGGACTGCCTGATTACCGATCAGCCCGAACGCCTCTCCCGATTCACGGCGGTGGCGATGCAGACCACTGTCTCCATCGCGGGAGAGTCGTTGACCCTGGCAGTTTTGCCGGGACCGACTGCGGCGCGGGCATTCACTGATACGGCGAAGATAACCTACACCTCCGGAAGCACGGGGGAGCCGCGCGGGGTCTGCGTGTCGCGCCGGGCGCTGGAGTACAAGGCCGAAGTGTTGGCCCAGGTCACTGCGGCGACGGAGAACGACGTCAGCCTGTGTTTGACCCCGCTCGCCACCTTGCTGGAAAACCTGGGCGGAATCTACGTCCCCTTGCTCGCGGGCGCGCTTTGCCATGTTCCTCCATTACGCAAGGTCGGACTGACAGGTTCGTCCGGCCTTGATGTGGCGCAGATGATCGACTCGCTGAATCGTTATCGTCCCAGTAGCGTGATCATGATTCCGCAACAATTGCGCGCGTTGCTCGTTGCGCACACACGCGGTGCGCGCCTTCCGGCCAGTTTGCGTTCCGTCGCCGTTGGTGGCGCGCCGGTGGCTCGTGATCTGCTGCTGCGGGCACAGCAAGCGGTCCTGCCGGTGTATCAGGGCTACGGTCTGTCAGAGGCGGTCTCAGTCGTTGCGCTCAATACGTCCGCCGCGAACCGCCTAGGCGCGGTGGGCCGGCCCCTGCCCGGCCTGACGGTCCGCATCGCGGAGGATGGCGAAATCATGGTACAAGGCGATCTGTATTCCGGTTACCTGGGCGGAGAGCCCTGCACCGGTGAATTGGCCACCGGCGATCTCGGCCACATCGACGCCGACGGATTTTTGTACGTCACCGGACGCAAGAAGAACGCCTATGCCACCGCATTCGGACGCAACATCTCGCCCGAGTGGATCGAAAGCGAATTGCTGACGCTGGATGCGGTGGCGCAGGCGGTGGTGTTCGGGGAAGCCAGCGCGATCAATGTGGCGCTGATCGTGGCGGCGAAAGGCGCGCGGGCTGAAGACGTAGGGGCGGCGGTGGATACAGTGAACCGTCGTCTGCCGGATTACGCCCGGGTGGGTGGCTATGTGCTCGCGGCGGAACCGTTTTCAGTCGTGAACGGACAGCTTACCGGAACCGGGCGTCCGCGCCGCGACATGATCGCCCGCCGCTATGCCGATGTTCTCCGCCCGATGATGAAGGAGGCTGTCTAGATGAGTTTCTATGATGAGATCCTGGTTGCGACTGAGGATGCGCGCGCGGAGTTTCTTGCCATCCCCGCCATTGCGCGTGGTATGCGCGGTGACATTCCGCTTCCCGCGTATGTCGCGTTTCTCACCGAGGCCTATCATCACGTGAAGCATACTGTGCCCTTACTGATGGCCTGCGGGGCCGCTCTTCCTGAACGGCTCGAATGGTTGCGCCAGGCGATGGGGCATTACATTGAAGAGGAAATGGGCCATCAGGAATGGATACTGAACGACATTCGTGCCTGCGGTGGCAATGCGGAGATGGTTCGGAGCGGTCGCCCCGGCCCGGCAACGGAGATCATGGTGGCCTACGCCTATGACACTGTCCATCGTGACAATCCGGCGGGCTTTCTCGGCATGGTGTTCGTGCTCGAGGGCACAAGTATCCGGCTCGCGTGCCAGGCGGCGCAGGCCATCCAGTCGTCTCTCAATTTGCCCGAGCGGGCGTTCAGTTATCTGAATTCACATGGTTCGCTCGATATCGGTCATATGGAATTTTACAGTTCACTGGTCAATCGTCTGGACGACGCGGCGGACCAGCGGGCGATTTTGCACAAAGCGGCCATGTTTTATCGCTTGTACGGCGATATTTTTCGCGGTCTGCCCCTAGGGTAAGTATTGCTTCGAGAGGAAATGACAATGAAGGCAAGTGCGGTAGTGTTCTCACTTATTGTGGCCCTGATGTTCGGGGTGGCGGCGCCGGCCCAGGAGGCCGATTCTCTCGCGCAGGCCATCCTTCGACTGCAGGATGGCTGGGCGGTGGCAAACTACCGGACGCCGGAAAAGCAGCAGGATGAGTCCTTCAAACGGCTTGTCGCGGAAGCAGATCAAGTGGTGGCGAGCCATGAAGGGAGAGCCGAGCCGCTGATATGGAAGGCGATTATCCTGAGTTCTCATGCCGGTGCGGTCGGCGGTCTGGGCGCGCTGGGCAAGGTCAAGGAGGCGCGCCGCTTGCTGGAGCAGGCCGAATCGATCGATCCCGAGGCGCTCGGTGGTTCAATCTATACCTCTCTCGGCAGCCTGTACTACCAGGTTCCGGGCTGGCCAGTTGGTTTTGGCGACGACGAGGAGGCAGAGAAATATCTCAAAAAGGCGTTATCGCTCAACCCTGACGGCATCGATCCGAATTACTTCTACGGTGACTATCTGCTGGATCAGAAGCGCTATGAAGAGGCTGTGCGTTATCTTGAAAAGGCGTTGCAAGCGCCCGATCGCCCGAATCGCGCACTCGCCGACGAGGGGCGGCGCGATGAAGCGCGTGCCAGGCTGGCCCTGGTCCGCAAACATATCGGAGGGTAAAGCATGAGGTTGGAATCAGCGCGAGTTCTGTTGACCGGCGCCTGTGGCGGGATAGGGCGCGCACTGCTCGCCGAGCTGTTGGCGCGCGGCGCATCCATTGGTATAGTCGATCGCCGCGGGGATGATCTGAATGACGTAGCAAGCCAGCACTCCGGGAACGCCTCACGTATCGAGGCGATATGCGCGGATATCACCGATGACGCCGGGCGTGATCAGATTCTGCGACGCATGCACGAGCGTTTCGGCGGCGTGGATATACTCATCAATAACGCCGGCATTTTGGCGTTTACCGAATTTGCGCGTCATGATCCCGCGGCGATCGAGCAGATGATGAGGGTCAATATCTCCGCTCCTCTGGTATTGACTCGGTCGCTGCTCCCGGAAATGATCTCGCGCGGTCACGGCCGGATCGTCAATGTCGGATCAATATTCGGTTCAATCGGCTTCGCCTGGCATGCGGCGTATTCCGCAAGCAAGTATGCGTTGCGCGGATTCTCCGAGGCCTTGCGGCGCGAGCTCGAGGGCAGCGGTGTCGGGGTGACGTATGTCGCTCCGCGCGCGGTCAGAACTGCCCTCAATCCTCCCGAGGTGTACCGCATGGCGGAACGGATCGGAATGAAAATGGATGAGCCGGAACAGGTCGCTCGCCAGATCGTGCGGGCGATAGAACAGGATCGCAAGGATGTCTACCTGGGTTTCCCCGAATCGTTCTTTGTTCGTATCAACGCCCTGTTGCCACGTCTGGTCGATGGCGCCTTGCGTCGGCAGAACAGTCTGATGCGTACCTTTATGCCAGAAGGGAAATGATTTTTTCTGGCGCCCTGGCGACATCCTTCGGAACTAATCCCTTTCCTCTCGCGTCAAAGATGCAGGCCCCCAATCGCGACTTCATGTGCGCAAAAATTCCTACATTACCAATAAGTCGTAGGGCTTTGGAGATGACCGCCTAAGGCCGCTAAGGTATAATCCGCGCTATTACACATATATACTGTAGCCGTTCTTCACGCTGGCGATACAGTACGCGGGTAGGAGTTTCTGATAGGGATGTCATATCATCTTGCTCTCCGGCTGATTCTGGTGCGCAAGTTGCTTAGATAATCCATATGAGATTACTGAAACCATTCCATCATACCCGTGCCGTCGTGCTCATCCTTTCAGGCCTCTGCTTGTCGGCCTGCGAAGTGAACGAGCCTACTGAGTCTTCCGTTCCGAATCTTGTCACTGGCGTGGTGAGCGCGCCAAGCGCGGACAGTCTGCAGTTTTCATCCGCAAGCATATTCACCGATCCAATTGCACAGATCGCCGGCTGGTTGACGGGCACCGCAAACGCTGCCGTCACCGGGCTCGTCCCGGTCAGCGGTGCGACAGTGCAACTGGTTCGTCTCGACGACCAGGGCAATGTGGCTTCGGTGATTGCAACGACGACCAGCGCCGCCAACGGTTCATACAGCTTCAATGACACGCCGGCGCCGGACAGTACTCTGGCTGTACGCGTCACCGGCCAGTCCAACACCATGCGCGCCATCGTGACCGGTTCGGAAATCGATGTGTCGCCGGCATCGGAAGCTGTCGTAGACAGCATAGTCGATAGCCTGAGCGGGGGGGTAACCCTGGAAAATTTCGCCGTGGAGGAGGTTTCTGTGCTGGCGGGTCTGGTCGCCGGCATGGATATCGATCTCGACGGCCTGACCTTCGCCCAGGCCGTCACCACAATACAGAACGCCTCATCTCCAGTCCTGGGGACTCTCATCAGCGGATTCTCCGGCAGCGGTGTTGAAACCGTGCTGCATAACGGTCTGTACGGCGGACTGCAATTTGAGACGGAGCTGAAGGATCCGTTCACCCTCGGCAGCGGGGAGGGTGGAATCGAGAACCATGCCTTGGGCGGTGGCTGGGGATACGGAGACGACGGGATCGCGAGCGGAGGGCTGCTGTTCGGTAACCGTACCCGGCACGATCTTGCTACCGTCAACGACCCGGAAAGTGACGTGGGCGGCGTCGAGGGATCGAATCACGTCGTCACGTCGGATGGACAGGTGGTTGTGACAGACGCTGCCGGCAATGGCTCGGTGGGAGCCGTGACCTCCGATGGTTCCCTGCTGGTATATCCGGTGGAGACCAACGCGTCCGGTGAGCTGGGACGGGGAATGATGCTTGCGGTCAAGCGCTCGGTCGATACGTTGGCGCTTGATAATGAGGTGCTCGACCCCGCAGGTGGAGGGGACACCATTTACAACCTGGTCCGGCTGAAGGAAACACTCTCTGCCCCGCTGTCCGGTGCTGGAGACAATCTCGCAGCACTCACGACGGAAAACGGATCCATATCCTTCGATAGCGATGACCAGTTCATTTCCGGTGAAAATGTATATGCGGCCTTCTCGGCCGATGTGACGTCGACTGACCGGCTTGCGCTCGACCTCGGCAGCGACACGGTCGTCCAGGATAGCCCGGCTGTCGGGAATTTCAACGGTATCTATCAGGTGATCATGGACGGCAGCCTGATCATGCAGAATAGCTCCGGCAATTTCCTTGGCCAGGGATTCGCCAGCTCTGATGGAAGGCTGCTCGTTCTGTCGACAGCGACCGATCTGATGCAGATCGAACTCGATGTGCTCGCCAACGACGCTGACCCGGACCTGGGTGACAATCTGACGATCACCGGTACGTCGTTGACCCAGCTCGGCGGCACCGTGACAGTCAACGCTGCCGGCAACAAATTGTTGTACACGCCGCCGCGGAACAGCCTTGGTACCGAGGTGTTTACCTATACCGTAAGCGATGGCGCGACCACAGCGACGGGCAATGTCAGCTTTGTCCTGGATAACACGAACAGTTCCCCGATCGCAGTCGACGACACCGGTCTCAACGTGGCGATGGGCAGTGTCAACAACCTGCTCAGCGTCCTGGCAAACGACAGCGACCCAGATCTCGGCGATGCCTTGACCATCAGCGCGGTCGGTACCCCAGATGCGGGAGGCACGGTATCGATCAACGGCACCGACACGGTCCTGTTGTATACCCCGGCGAGCGGACATACCGGCGACGAGACCTTTGGCTACACAGTAACCGACGCGCTGGGCCTGACCGCAACGGCGACCGTCACCGTCACGACAATTGATTCAGGCAATAACAGCGCCCCGACCGCTGTCGCTGATACCGGCATCAGCGTCGGCAAGGACAGCCTAGACAATCCGATCAATGTGCTTGCCAACGATAGCGACCCCGATCTCGGCGACACGCTGACCGTGGTTGCGGCCGGAACCGTGCAGGCCCCCTCGGCCGGCGGTACGGTGACCGCCAACGGCGGTAACCTGCTGTATACGCCGGCATCTGGATACACGGGAAACGAGAGTTTCAGTTACACCATCAGCGACGGCGTCGATACTGCCACCGCCACGGTTACCGTGACCGTTGTGGCCGCCGGCAATACGCCGCCCACGGCGGTCGATGACAACGCTTACAGCGTCGCCATGGACAGCAGCAACAATGTGCTCAATGTGCTCGTCAATGATACCGATCCCGACATCGGGGCTGTATTGACCATCACGGCGACCGGCACGCCGGCGCCTTCCGGGACCGTCACGATCAACGGCGGCAACAGCCTGCAGTTTACCCCGGCGGCCGGGTTCAGTGGTACGGTCAACTTCAGCTACACGATCAGCGACGGTCTCGCCAGCGATGCCGCTAACGTATCCGTGACCGTTATCGGGGTCGACAACACGGCGCCGGATGCCGAGGATGACGGCGGCGCTGGCGCGGAGATCAACGTCGCGACCGGCAGCAGTAACAATGTACTCGACGTACTCGCCAACGACCACGATGACGATGTTGGCGATACCCTGACCATCACGGCGGTGAGCGCGGTTAGCGGCGCCGCCGGCGGTACCGTGACCATCAACGGAGCGGGCCCGGGCAATACCCTGTTCTATACGCCCGCTGCCGGCGGGGCGGCGAGCTTTACCTACACCGTCAGCGACGGCGTTGCCACCGATACCGCGACGGTGACGGTCACGGTGGGTGGAAATGTCGTCCCGGCGCCCGTAGCGGACACCTTCAGCGTGGCAGAGAACAGCAGCAACAATGTGCTCGACGTACTCGCCAACGACCATGACGCCGACGTGGGTCAATCACTGACCATCAGCGCGGTGGATGATCCCTCCGCTGAAGGCGGCGCGGTGACGATCAACGGTTCCACCATCACTTACACGCCGGCCGCGAACTACAGCGGCACCGACAGTTTCAACTATACCGTCAACGACGGCACGGCCAGCGCGAATGCCACGGTGACCATCACGGTGCGGCCTGCCAATACGGCGCCGGTGGCCAGCAATGATGCCGTCAGCATAACCCTCGACAGCAGCAATAATCCGCTGGACGTGCTCGCCAACGACACGGATGCCGATGTCGTCGATGCGCTAACCATCACGCAGGCCACGATCACGACCCCGCTTGCCGGCGGCGGCACGGTCACCATCAACGGCGGCAATGACGGTCTGATCTACACGCCTGCGCCTGCCGCGACCGGTACCGAAGTGATTACCTACACGATCAGCGACGGCACGGCCACGGACACGGCGACCGTGACCCTGACGGTCGGCAACAGCGCCCCGGTCGCGACAGCCGATACTTACAATGTGCTGACGGACAGCAGTGGCAACACGCTGGACGTGCTCGCCAATGATAGCGATGCCGATGCGCCGCTCCAGACGCTGACCAT
Organism: Gammaproteobacteria bacterium; assembly: GCA_020845975.1. Classification (GTDB taxonomy): domain Bacteria; phylum Pseudomonadota; class Gammaproteobacteria; order SZUA-140; family SZUA-140; genus JADJWH01. Next base: position 8,980 of record JADLET010000040.1, read on the forward strand.
CAGCGCCGCCGACGCGACCTCGTTGCAGGGCGGAACGGTGACGAACAACGGGGGCAATCTGACATACACCCCTGTGCCGCTGTTCTCGGGCGGCGACAGCTTCAATTACACCGTCAGTGACGGTGTCACAACGGCCTCGACGACCGTGACGGTGACCGTGGGCGCCAATGCGGCGCCGGGCCCGCTTGATGATGCAGTAACAGTGGCGGTGGACAGCAGCGGCAATGCCCTGGACGTGCTCGCCAACGACGGCGACACGGATGTGCCGGCGCAGTCGCTGACGATCACGGCGGCCAGTATTTCCACTCCGCTGGGCGCTGGCGGCGTTGTCACCATCAACGGCACCAGTGACGGCCTCGTCTATACGCCGCCGGCGGCGACCGCAGGCACCGAGGTGATCAGTTACACGCTCAGTGACGGTGCGTTGACTGCTGATGCGGAGGTCACCGTCACTGTCGCGGCCAATACCGCGCCGACCGCCGTCAGTGACGGCTACAGCGTCGGCCGGGACAGCACGGGTAATGCGCTCGTAGTGTTGAGCAATGACAGCGATCCCGATGCGGACGATACCTTGACGATCACCGCGGTGGGGACCGCCAGCAACGGCGGGTCGGTGACCAATAACAGCACCAGCCTGAGCTATGCCCCGGCGGCGGGGTACACCGGCACCGAGACCTTCACCTACACGGTCAGCGACGGCGCCGACACGGATACAGCGACCGTGACCATGACCGTCATCGCTCCGGTCAACACCGCGCCGGTCGCGAACGATGATGACAATGCCGCCAATGTTACCGGTTTCAGCGTAGCCATGGGCAGCAGCAATAACCCGCTCGATGTGCTTGCGAACGACAGCGACGCCGATGTGGGTCAAGCGCTGACCATCACTGCGGTCGGTACGCCTGCTCCCTCCGGTTCGGTCACGATCAGCGGGGGCAGCAGCCTGCTCTTCACTCCGGCCGCGGCTTTCAACGGCAACGCCACCTTCACTTATACCGTCAGCGACGGCAATGGCGGGACGGATACCGCGACAGTCACGGTGACGGTGATCGGCATCGGCAATACCACGCCGGACGCGGTCGATGACAATGGGATCAATGTGGCCACCAACAGCTCCGGCAATGTGCTGGATGTGCTTGCCAATGACAGCGACGCCGATCTCGGCGACACGTTGACGATCACGGATGTGGGCGCCGCCAGCAACGGCGGCACGGCAACCAGCAACGGAACCAGCATTACCTATACGCCGGCGAACGCCTTCAGCGGCACCGAGACCTTTACCTACACTGTCAGCGATGGTGTAGGTGCAACGGATACCGCGACGGTCACGGTGACGGTTGGCGTCAATTTGCCCCCGGTGGCGGTGGACGACTCGGGCCTGAGCGTGGGTGAGAACAGCATCAATAATATTCTCGAGGTGCTCGTCAACGATAGCGACGCTGACATCCCCGCGCAGACGCTGACGATCACCGCGACGGGCGTGACGAGCGCGGGTGGCCTGGTGACTCCGAATGGAGATGAGCTCATCTACACGCCCGCGGTCGGATACAGCGGGACGGAGACATTCACTTACACCGTCAGCGATGGCGCCGGGGGCAGCGACACGGCGACGGTGACGGTGACCATTGTCGGCGCCAATACCGCACCGAACGCGGTCAATGATTCAGGGTTGAATGTCCAGCAGAACAGCAGCGGTAATGTGCTGGACGTGCTGGCGAATGACAGCGACCCCGACGTGGGCGACGCGCTGACCATCACGGCGGTTGGCGCCACCAGCAACGGCGGGTCGGTGATCAGTAACGGCACGAGCCTGAGCTATTCACCGGCGGCATCCTACCTCGGTCCGGAGAGCTTCACCTATACGGTCAGCGATGGCATGGCCACCGCCACGGCGACGGTCAGTGTAACCGTGGTGACAGGCAACACGGCCCCTGTGGCGGCCAATGACAGCGGCTTCAACGTCGGCATGGGTTCGACCGCCAATCCGCTCGCTGTCCTGGCGAACGACAACGATCCCGACGTCGGCGACACGCTGACCATCACGGCGGTCGGCGCCACCAGCAACGGTGGGTCGGTGATCAACAACGGCGCCAGCCTGAGTTATTCGCCCGCGCCCGGTTTCAGTGGCAGCGAAAGTTTCAGTTACACCGTCAGCGACGGTATTGCGACTGCGTCTGCAACGGTTACGGTCAACGTGATTGCGGCCAACACCCCGCCGGTCGCGACCGACGACAGCGTCAGCGTGCGCGTGAACAGCAGCGGCAATGTCCTCGACGTCCTGGCGAACGACATTGACCCGGACGTCAGCGATACCCTGACGATCACGGCGGTGAGTTCGGCCAGCAACGGTGGCACGGTGGCAAACAATGGCACGAGCCTCGGTTACACGCCGGCCTCAGGCTATACCGGCACCGAAACCTTCAGCTACACGATCACCGACGGCAAAGTGAGTTCAACCGCCTCGGTTAGCGTCAACGTTACCTCCGGCAATACCGCTCCGGCAGTGGTTGATGATACGAGCTGGCACGTGATCATGCCGACCGGGGATGTCCTGCCGACAAATCTCGCCAATCGTGAGATCGGGATCGCCATCCGCCGGGCGAACGGCGCCGGGAATGGCATCGTCAGCGGTAAGTACAATGTAGTCCAGCACGCCGGTTACTTCACTGGTGGTGCAGGAGCGACAGCCGAATTCGGTTATCAATTCGGCAGCCTGACCTTCAATGGCTCCGGTGGCATCTCCTCGGGAAGTCTCCTTGGCAAGAGGGCGACCCTCGATCTTGATGCAGCCAGGGGTGGCACTATCGCGCTGGGTACTGTCCCTACCAGCGCGCAAAGCGTGGGAAGCGGATCCTACAGCGTAGGCTCGAATGGGTCCGTAACGCTGGGTATGAGCGCGGGAGGATCAATCGTAACCGGCAGCGGAGCGGTCAGTTCGGATGGCGAGGTCATCGCCCTGACGATCCGGGTCACCGAGAGTGGCGACGATACCGGGCGCGGATTGCTGTTTTTGGTGCGCCAGCCTTGATCAGGGGATGGGTCAGAACGGTAGTGAATGACTGACTAACGAACCGTAAGTCTTGTCCAGTGCAGCAGGCATGGCATGCTTGCTGCCATCACCCATCACCCATCACCCATCACCCATCACCCGACTTATTCTTCATCATCCACAGGCTGCGGAGCCGCGCTCAGCACAGCGCGCGCTGCCGCCAGCGCCCGACCATGCCGGATCGGCGCCCTGAGATCGGTCAGCACATCCTCCAGCGCGCCGAGACAGAACAGTACATTGCGAGCATTGCAGGTGTGACCCATCAGTCCGATGCGCCAGATCTTGCCCGCCATGGCGCCGAGCCCGGCGCCGATTTCCAGGCTGTACTCGCCGAGCAATTGCGCGCGCACCAGCACGTCGTCGACACCTTCGGGAATGCGCACCGCGTTCATCTGCGGCAGACGCTCATCTTCCGGTACGGCGAGTTCCAGGCCCATGGCCTCGAGGCCTGCGCGCAGTGCGCGATGGTAGTGCAGGTGGCGCGCCCAGACGAGCCCGAGGGTTTCCTCATGCAGGATCACCAGTGACTCATGCAAGGCATACAGTGTATTGACCGGTGCGGTGTGGTGGTAAGTGCGTTTGCCGTCGCCACCCCAGTATGACATCACCAGGTTCAGGTCCAGAAACCAGCTCTGCGCCGGCCGCTTGCGCTGCCTGATGATTTCCTGCGCGCGCGTGCTGAAGGTCACCGGCGACAGGCCAGGGACACAGGACAGGCACTTCTGTGTCCCTGAATAGACCGCGTCAAGCTGCCAGTCATCCACCAGCAGAGGGATGCCGCCGAGCGAGGTGACCGCGTCGACGATGGTCAGGCATCCGTACTTATGGGCGAGATCGGACAGCAACTTGGCATCGGAGCGCGCGCCGGTGGAAGTCTCCGCGTGCACGAAGGCGAGGATCCTGGCATCCGGATTGGTCTTGAGCGCATGCTCCACCTTGCCCGGATCGACGGCCCGACCCCAGGTGTCCTCGACCATGACTGGAACGCCGCCACAGCGCATCACGTTCTCCTTCATGCGCCCCCCGAATACCCCGTTCTGGCACACGATCACCTTGTCGCCCGGTTCGACCAGATTGACGAAACAGGTTTCCATGCCTGCCGAGCCGGGGGCTGACACCGGGAAGGTAAGCGCGTTCTTCGTCTGGAAGGCATACTGCAGCAATGCCTTGATCTCTTCCATCAGGGTGACGAACGCCGGGTCGAGATGACCGATGGTTGGCCGCGCCATGGCGGCGAGGACGCGCGGGCTGACATCGGATGGACCGGGACCCATCAGCGTACGCTGGGGCGGGTAGAAAGATCTGAATTTCATCGTCTGCCTCGTAGATGCATTGTCATTGTCCTTCCGGCCGCGAAGCGGGTATTGGCATGGGGGCGGGCCGGCATCGTGGATCGTGTCCAAAAGCATAAGTGAAACGGTGCCGGTTTTCATCCGCGCGGATCGTAGGGGATCGCCCGCATGGCCGGGGTCGGTCAGCGATAGACCTCTTCGATCAGTTCGATCCAGTGACGCACCGGAGTGGTTGTGCCGCCCTGCAGATGGATCAGGCAGCCGATATTGGCGCTGGCGACGATGTCAGGGGTAGCAGCCATCAAGGCCGCGAGTTTGTTGGCGAGCAACCGTTCGGACAATTCGGCCTGCAGGATGGAATAGGTCCCGGCCGCTCCGCAGCAGAGGTGGGCGTCTGCCACTGGCGTCAGCTCATAACCGGCACTCCGCAGCATTTCCTCCACCGCAGTATGGGCGCGCAGGCCGTGCTGCAGGCTGCAGGGGGCATGGAAGGCAATGCGGTGTGCTGTCCCCTCACGCGGTTTGCGCGGCTCGAGACCTAGACCCGCGATCACACCGGTGATGTCACAGGCCAATTGCGAAATGCGCAGGGCCTTGTCTGCGTACTCCGGGTCATCACGCAGCAGGTGTCCATAATCCTTCACCATGATGCTGCAGGCGCTCGAGCTTGTAATGATCGCCTCCGCACCGCGTTCGACCTCGGGCCACCAGGCGTCGATGTTGCGACGCAGGAATCCTCGTGTCTGGGAGTCCTGTGCCAGATGGTGTGTAACCGCTCCGCAGCAACCGCTGTCGGGTACACGGGTCAGCGATATGCCATGGCGATCAAGCAAACGCGCGGCGGCGGCATTGATCTGCGGATGGGTTACGGACTGAACGCATCCCTCCAGAATTAGTACTTGCCGCGCATGACGGGCCTTGGGCCAGACATGCGCGGCATCAGATACAGTGGCGCGCCGCGTGGGCATTGCCCGGGTGATCTCGGCCGGGAGCAGTGCGCCAAACCAGCGGGATGCGGCAAGCGCTGCCCTGACGCGGCCTGGGTAGGGCAGAATGGTACACAACAGCCGGCGCAGAAGACGGTCGCGGCGAGGGCGCCCGACCGTCGCTTCCACGCGTGCGCGACCGATTTCGAGCAGGCGTCCATATTCAACGCCGGAGGGGCAGGTTGTCTCGCAGGCGCGACAGGTCAGGCAACGGTCGAGATGGCGCTGGGTATCTGCGCCGGCGGTCCCCTCCTCCAGCATGTGTTTGATCAGATAGATGCGGCCGCGTGGTCCATCGAGTTCGTCGCCGAGCAATTGATAGGTGGGGCAAGTGGCATTGCAGAACCCGCAGTGCACACAACTGCGCAGAATGCGGTCAGCTTCCGAGCCGGCCGGGGTGGCGGTGAATTCCCTGGGGAGTCGTGTCTGCATTGATCAGATGACGGTGTTGAGTGAGCTGTGATGCGTCAGGGGGAAGACTCGACTTATTGCCATTCCGTCGAATCCGTGGAAACGGGTCGCGAATTTTACTGCATGAGAACGGATGTTGCTGTTCCGCCTGTCGCTTCGCGCCCCACCCCTCACGTTCAAAACTCCCGGTACATCCGCTGCGGGTTCAGTATGCCGCGCGGATCAAAGGCCTGCTTCAGGTTTTTGTGCAAGTCGAGCAATGCCACGGGCAAGGGATGGAAGACCGCTCCGTCGCGTTCGCCGCCGCGGAACAGCTGCGCATGTCCGCCGTGGCGTGCGGCGGTCTCACGGATCAGTTTGGGCGGTAGCGCGGTCTTGAGCCAGCGTTGAGCCCCGCCCCAATCGATTAACCAGCGGCCGACGATTGAAAGCGGGGGCGTCGCCGGCGGCAGTGACAAGCGCCACAGGGGATCGTTGTCGGCGAAGAAGGGGTGGCGGTGTTCCCGCAGGTCATCCCAGAAGGTCATTCCCCCGGGGACGATATCGCCGCCGAGCTTGTCCCGCACTGCCTGTACGCCCTCCACGCTGCCTTCTAGGCGTACGTAAAGACGCGCATCATCGGCAGTGCCGGCGCTGATGGGCAGGGGCGAGCGATGCCAGTCGTTGAATTTGTTCAGCGCCTCGCGCAGCCTGCATTCGAACGCGAGCGTGACCGTATGTTCGGGGCGCGGCAGCACCTTGAGCGAGACCTCGAGCAGAACGCCGAGCGTGCCTAGTGCGCCCGCCATGAGTCTGAAGGCATCGAACCCGGCCACGTTTTTGACCACTTCACCGCCAAAACGCAGCAGGCGGCCCTCGCCGGAGAGGCAGCGTACGCCGAGCAGATGGTCGCGCGCCGCGCCGGCATAGGGGCGGCGCGGGCCCGAGATCCCGCAGGCGATGGTGCCGCCCAAGGTTGCGCCGACGCCAAAGTGCGGAGGCTCGAAGGCGAGCATCTGGCCGTGTTTACGCAGGAGGGTTTCCACTTCATCGAGAGGGGTTCCGCTACGCGCGGTGATGACGAGTTCAGCCGGTTCGTAGTTCACGATGCCGCGGTGGGCGGCGAGCGAGAAAGGTTCGCCGCGCGCCGGGCGGCCAAAGAAACGTTTGCTGTTCCCACCCAGGATCGACAGGGGTATGCGCCGTTCGTAGGCCATGCGAACGGTTTCCTGCAGCTCCCGGGTCATATCTCTGGAATCGGACACGTAAACTGCCTCTTGCGATTCGTGGAGATCCATCGGGCAGACGGATGCGCAGACCTTGGGTGTCGAGGTCCGGTTAGGCACGGTTCCCGCGGCGCGGGAAAGGATCTATTGTTGCAGAAAACAGTGGCGCGCGGAACTCGGTCAGAAGCCGAGATTGTATCCGATATAGACGTAATAACCGGAAGACTTTTCGGTGATATCCGCGGTGTCCCGGTCTGACCATTGGAAGCCAATGTCCGCATCCAGGTCGATGGTGCGGCGATAGCGGTAATCGAACCGTATCGAGGGTGTGGTTATCCATTGTGTGCCGTTTCCCTGATCGAACTGGCGGTAGTCAAGCCGCAGTCGCGGATTGATGCGCAGCGAATCGGTGACCGGGTAACGGGTATTCAGGTTGAAAGTCGTGGTATTCGTTGTGCTTGCATCCGAATAGATCAGACCCAGTATGGCCAGATCACCCGGGTGGATAACGCCATTACCGACCAGCTGGAGAGAATAGATGTACTCATTGCCGGTGGCATCGGTGGCGAGTACCCCGCCGGAAGCCGGTGTGCCTGAGAGGCTGGATACCGTGACGTCCGCGCTCAACTGAAACATGTCGTTTAATGTCCGGGTGACGCCACCCGACAACGCGCGGCTGGTGGCTGTCCGGTCGAGCGCCAGATCCTGAATTTCGTCCTCGGTGTAACTGTCCAGAAGATCGTTAATTTCCAGCACGGTCTGACCGATCAGCGCATTATAGGTGCCCAGAAACGGGCTGCGGCTCTGGTTTATCGCGAAGTTATAGGTTGTCCACTCGTTGATGGCCCAGTTACCAAGCAGGGAGAAAATGTTAATTGTCTGGAAATGCGTGTCATAGTCCAGCAAGGCGAGCAGCGAGCGGGCATCGTCGAGGTAACGTGCCTCTCCACCAACAGCGCGGCGATCCGGCAGGTCGCCTGCCTGTTGGGTGATGGCGTAGATGCTGTAATCCCAGTGTTCCATCCATACGGGCAGGTCCGTGCTGACACCGTAGAAGACCTTGTCATGATTAATGCTGGTGTCGGTGGAGCGCTCGACAGGGTACCCGCCGACGATATTGAATTTTCCCAGGCTTCCGGCCTGATAGCTCATCAGCACCCCATCGAAACGTCCGAACACGCCGCCTGAGCTGCGTGTCTGCCGGCCAAGCCGACCGGAAAGTCCTGCGCGGCGATGGCTTGCATCAATGTAAAGGCTGCTGATGCGGGACAGATTCTCGCCGTCGCTCAGAAGATCATATGTGTAGCCACCGTTGAAGCGTGCGCGGATGTCGACGTCATCGTCGCGTCCCCGCGCGGAAAGATCGAGATCGGACATAAGCGCTGATTGAGTAACCGTTTCTCCGGCGCCGTCTATTGAGGCGGCATCGCGACGGTAATACTGGGAAAAGCTGCCGGAACCATTCCATTCCATGGGCTTGCCTGATGCCGTTTTCTGTTCAGGGAGTTTTTCGCGCGGCGTTTCCCGTGCTGTAAGCAGTCCGGCGAGTCGTTGTCGGACACGGTCCGTACCGGGATCTTTGGGGTAAAGTTCGAGGTATCTCTCATATTCAGCCTTGGCATGTGCCGTCTGGCCATTACGCTCACGCGCAAGTCCCAGATATTCAAGGGCGTCCTGGGCGTATTCGCCGTCTGGCGACTCCAGCACCTTGGTGTAGACGCGTATTGCCAGGGGATAGTCGCCCTTGGCAACCGCCTGGCGACCGTTCTCCATGAGGACACCCATCCTGTTCTCAGGCGGCGCAGTCTCTGCCACGGCTACAGCCGCCGGGGACGGGGACGCGGGAAGTGGCTCCTGGGGTATCGCGGGCGTTGCCGCTGCCGGCCGCGGCGGGTCATTTAACGAGAGGGTGGTCGACTCCTGCTGTTCCTGCGCCGACACTTTCAGGATCCAACTGCCTGGGAAATACGGCTTAAGCCCGGATTTCACCGTCTCGGCCTCATTCATGTCGGCGAAAAAACCGAGTCGAAGCCGGAACAGGAACGGTTTGCCTGGTTCCGCGCGCAGGGCATAGAGGCGGTAATGGTGTAACTGGGCGATGTCCGGCAGGCTGTCCCGACGGGGCAGTTCATCGGAGGTCGTGAGTTGGATCGCAAAGATTTCCGTTGGTTTTGTGGTTTTGGATCCGATTGCCAGTACCGGTCCCGCCGCATTGGCGATGGCGGGAAACAGCAGCGCCGTCATCACCAGCCAGGCAAAACCTGGCCAGGCGCCGCCAGCGATAATTATGTTTCCCATACCGGCGGGGCGCGGTCTATTTGTCATGGAGATGTCCCAGGGATCGGATCTGTGCCCGGTGAACAGTGTTGCGCGGCATCTTTCGTGGACGTGCTCACCTGGATCCGGAGGCTTCTGAAGTCACCGCCCGGCTCCAGGGTATAGGCGACCGGATGCGTGAACTGGACAACAAGATGCGGCTCGACGGCGTCGCCCTCGTAGGTAACATCCACAAGTGGCGAGCCATGCATATGGCTTGGCCGAATCGTTTCCCGGTTATTGAAAACGTCTGTTGTTTCCGTGCCGGAAATTATCGGCCTGAGTCGGACTCGAAGGATGTCGGCCTGTTCCAGGGGGAAATGGCTGATGTACTGCATAGGAAAATTAAATTTGATCACGATCCCGTAACATCCCGGCCGATCCACGACTGACGCTTTGTCGAGCACTTGCCCGGTGACTGGCGCCGCCAGTGGTGCCGTCGTCGGCAATACGCCGGCCAGCAGGCTCAGGCCGAGAGCCGCCACGCGCAGGCGCCGTGATGTGTTTTGCATGCGAATCAATCCCAGCTTCTGTCGCTGACGCGGTGTTCCGGAGAGGACTTGTGGCAGGTGCCGGCGCAGTTTCGGAGGGTGCTGACGGCGGCATTTTTATGCTTGCCCGGCTTGTAATCTCCCGCATGGCAGGCCGCGCAATCCGGCTGGTAGGCCGAATTGGGCCAAGGCACGATTTCGGCATTGGTCTTGTGGCAATCGTTACAGCTCAGGCTGGTGCGATGGTCGCCCGGGTAAGCGGTGCTACTATGTCGAAACGCGAGAGTGGTCCAGTTGTTGGTGTTGTGGCAGATGTTGCACTGCTGATTGGTCACGAAATGGCCCACCGGTTTTCCGGTAGCAGCACTGCCGTTATGACAGCTTGAGCAGGATCC
>JADLET010000041.1 GCA_020845975.1 Gammaproteobacteria bacterium
GAGCCGCTGATCACCTACGCGAAGACCGACGGCGCGACGCGCCGCCGTCTTGCCTTCGATCGCATTCGCGATCGAGAGATGGTGACCAAGCTGTTCAATGAGCTCGGTCCGCGTTACAAGAGCCGTCCCGGTGGTTATCTGCGCATCCTGAAGTGCGGCTACCGTCCCGGCGACAACGCCCCGATGGCATACGTCGAACTGCTCGACCGCCCCGCGGCCGCGGACAAGACGGCCACCTGAGGCAGTCGTGCAATTCTGAGCTGACAAGACCGGGCCTTGCCCGGTCTTTTTGTTTCCGCCACCTGCGTGTTCAATCGTCTCCCGTTCCCCGGATGCCGCTGTGCTCCCTCCGGGTTACAGATGTTGGCCCGATGTCAGGCTAACTTGGTCCTTAGTCCTTGGCCTTTGGCATCCTTCCGGAATTTTCCTATAGTGTCACCATGATCGTTCTGTTCACGGATTTCGGGCCGACAGGCCCCTATGTCGGTCAGATGAAGGCGGTGTTGCACGGCATTGTGCCGGAGGCCGCCGTGATCGAGCTGTTATCAGACGCTCCCGCTTGCGATCCGCGCGCCGCCGCCTGCCTGCTTGCGGCCTATGTGGAGGATTTTCCCATGGGCGCCGTGTTTCTCTGCGTGGTCGATCCCGGTGTCGGCGGAGACCGCGCCGCGGTGGCGCTGAAGGCGGACGGACGCTGGTTCGTTGGCCCGGACAACGGGCTGTTCAACATGGTGGCGCTGAACGCGCGCGCGCTGGAGTGGTGGGATATTACCTGGCGGCCGCAGCGCCTGTCGGCAACGTTTCACGGCCGTGACCTGTTCGCCCCGGTCGCGGCCCGTATCGCGAGCGGTGAGTCCCCTCCGGGCGAACGCCGCGATCCCGCGACGCGTATCGATCGCGGCTGGTTAATGGACTATGAGCGCGTTATCTACATCGATCACTTCGGCAACGCCATCACCGGCATCCGTGCCGCGAGCATCAATCCAGGCCGTCATCTTTTGGCCGGCGGCAGGAAGCTGGGCGTGGCCAGCACGTATTGCGACGTGGCGCCGGGCGAGGCCTTCTGTTACGCGAATGCCAACGGTCTGGTGGAGATCGCCGTTAACCGGGGCAGTGCCGCATCGGCGCTCGGTCTGCGCGTGGGCGATCCGGTGGCCTGGGGCTGAGAAAAACAGGACTAAGGACTAAGGACTAAGGACTAAGGACTAAGGACTAAGGACTAAGGACGGAGTAAAAACCCCAGCATTCATTGTGCCCGGATCAATAACAACGGAATCCGGGCTACATGCTGCAAGGGCAACGGTGTGGGCCTGCCCCCGGTTTCACTCCGTCCTAAGTCCTCGGCACTTAGTCCTGTTTTTCAGACAGTGCCTTGATCGCCTCGATCACTTCGCTGACGTGTCCTTCCACCTTGACGCCGCGCCACTCGCGGCGCAGCACGCCCTTGGCGTCGATCAGGAAAGTGCTCCGCTCAATGCCGCGCACCTGTTTGCCGTACATGTTCTTCATCTTCATGACGCCGAACAGCCCGCACAGCTTTTCATCGGCGTCGGACAGCAGGTCGAAGGGGAATTCCTGCGCGCTCTTGAACTTCTCGTGCAACTTGAGGCTGTCGCGCGACACGCCCAGCACGATGGTGTCACGGCGCTTCAGTTTCGCATACTGGTCGCGGAAGTCCTGTCCCTCCAGCGTGCAGCCGGGCGTGCTGTCCTTGGGATAGAAGTAGATCACGACGGTTTTGCCCTTGAGGTCTGACAGCCGGATCTGTTTGTCGCCGGTGGCAGGCAGCTCGAAATCCGGCACGGCTTTGTTGAGTTCGACGGTTTTCATGGGTCCTCCTGTGGGGATGCGGATACTGCGGAGAGTCACCGCGGTCACCTGTCAGCCATCTTACCCGATTTGCCCGCGCCGGCGCATTGTCATCGCGGTGCCGGAAAAGTAATATGAGCCCCTGATGATGCGCGGAGATCTCTGATGTTTCACGGCAGTATAGTGGCACTGGTGACCCCCATGACGGCGGAGGGCGGGATCGACTACGCTTCCCTGCAGCGGCTGGTGGAATTCCATATCGAAAACGGCACCAACGCCATCGTTGCGGTGGGCACGACCGGCGAGTCCGCTACCCTCGACGAGCAGGAACACTGCGAGGTGATGCGGCGGGTTGTACAGATGGCGCGCGGACGCGTCCCGGTGATCGGCGGCACGGGCGCGAATTCCACGCGCGAGGCCATCATGCTCACGCGTTGTGCGATGGAAGGCGGCGCCGATGCCTGTCTGCTCGTCACCCCCTATTACAACAAGCCGACCCAGGAAGGGCTCTATCTGCATCACAAGGCGATCGCCGATGCGGTGCCCATTCCGCAGATCCTCTATAACGTACCCGGCCGCACCGCCTGCGATATGCTGCCAGAGACTGTCGCGCGCCTGGCGCAGGTCCCGAACATCATCGGAATCAAGGAGGCGACCGGCGACCTCGGCCGCCTGCGCCGCATCCGCGAACTGTGCGACGATACGATCGATCTCTACAGCGGCGACGATGCGACCGCCATGGACTTCATGCTCGGTGGCGGCCGTGGGGTGATCTCGGTGACCGCCAATGTGGCGCCGCGCGCCATGAGCGAGATGTGTGTTGCCGCCCTGCGCGGCGAAGCCGCCGCGGCGGCGATTATCAACGAGCGCCTGATGGCCCTGCATCGTGACCTGTTCGTCGAAGCCAATCCAATCCCGGTCAAATGGGCCTTGCATGAGATGGGCCTGATCCCTCCCGGGATCCGCCTGCCGCTGACCCCGCTGTCGCCGCGTTATCACGACACGGTGCGGAGCGCGCTGCGCCTGGCGGGTGTGCTGTGATCGGTGCGCGCGCGTTGCGACCGGGGGGGCGGCTGGCACGAATTTCGGCATGGCTGGCGCTGTGCGTGCTCTGCGTGCCGCTGGCAGCCTGCGGCATGATGAACAAGCAGGACCTGCGCTATCGCGACAGCCATCTTCTCCCCGCGCTCACCGTCCCGGAGGGGATGGCCGGCCCGACATATTCCAGCGACATGGAGATCCCTGTCGCGGGGACGTCCGGCCCGGTCGAGGGGGATATCGAATTGCCCCCCGATCTGCGTGGTGATTACGCCGGCACCGAAGGGGCCTCCGAAGGGGAATCGGGCGCGGAATAGGGTCGCGCGGCGGGGCATCGCCCGTCCCGCGCGCTCTGGACGACCCGGCGGTTCAGCCGTATCCTAGTGACGCACGCCGCCCGCGCCCGCGGATTGTCGCGGCGACCTCCCGGTCCGCATGACGACTCCCCAGGCCCGGCCCGCGCAAGCGCCGCGACCATCGACGTGGCGTTGAAAAGATCCGGGCGGCCCGGCTGGCGCCGGCACACACAACGAGGTAAAGCATGCAAATCGTGAAGGAACTGTATTCGGGCAAGGCGAAATCGGTCTACACCACGGACGACGCGGACAGGCTGGTCCTGCGCTTCCGCGACGACACCTCGGCCTTCGACGGCCGCAAGATCGAGAAGCTCGCGCACAAGGGGATGATCAACAACAAGACCAACGCCTTTGTCATGACACAGATCGAGCGCGCCGGCATTCCCACACACTTCGATCGCCTGCTGTCCGACACCGACTCGCTGGTTAAGCGCCTGGAGATGATCCCGGTCGAATGCGTGGTACGCAATATCACCGCCGGCAGCATCTGCCGTCGCCTCGGCGTGTCCGAGAACATGGATCTCGATCCACCCACCTTCGAGTTCTTCCTCAAGAACGATGAACTGCACGACCCGATGGTCAACGAATACCACATCCGTTCATTCGGTTGGGCCACCGACGAGGAGGTCGCCACCATGAAGCGGCTGACCTTTGAGGTCAACGATGTGCTGAAGCGGATGTTCCTGGACGCCGGCATATTGCTGGTGGACTACAAGCTGGAGTTCGGCCGTTTCCACGGCCAGGTCATGCTGGGCGACGAGTTCAGCGCGGACGGTTGCCGCCTGTGGGACGCCGAGACGCGCAAGAAGCTCGACAAGGACCGCTTCCGGCAGGATCTGGGCGGCGTGATCGAGGCCTACCAGGAGGTGGCGGCCCGCCTGGGAGTCGATCTGGGCTAGACCATCCGGAGGCGCCGCCCGCGGGCGCGCCCGTCGCCGTCTCGAAATAAGGAATCCGCCTGACATGCTACGTTTACCCGGCCGCGCCGCGCTGTCCCGTTTCCGTCTCGACAAGCTGCGCGCCGAGATAGAGCGACGGGCGCCAGGGCTGTCCGCGCTCACCACCGAATACATCCATTTTGTCGAGCTTGAACAGCCGCTCGAACCCGCCGCGCACGCCGTGCTCGAGCGCCTGCTGGATTACGGCCCGCGCGACGTCGAGCCGATCCGCCGTGACGGCCAGTTGCTGCTGGTGATGCCGCGCGCGGGCACCATGACACCGTGGTCGAGCAAGGCCACCGACATCGCGCGCATCTGCGGTCTGGAGAACGTCGCGCGCATCGAGCGCGGCATTGCCTATTACCTGGCGCGGGAGGGCGGGAGACGCTTCACTGACGATGATCTCGCGCGGATCGCGCCGCTGCTGCACGATCGCATGGCGCAGGCCGTGGTGTTCTCCGAGGACGAGGCCGAGGATCTGTTTCTGCACGCCGAGCCGCGGCCACTCGAGACGATCGATGTCCTGCTCGGCGGGCGTCCCGCGCTGGAGGAGGCCGACCGCCGTCTCGGGCTCGCGCTCAGTGCGGATGAGATCGACTATCTGGTGGAGAGCTTCGGCGCGCTAGGGCGCAATCCCACCGACGTCGAGCTGATGATGTTCGCGCAGGCGAACTCCGAGCACTGTCGCCACAAGATTTTCAACGCCGACTGGATCATCGACGGACAGGCGCGTGACCGCAGCCTGTTCGGCATGATACGCACCACTTCGCAGCGCTCCCCGGCGGGGCTGCTCAGCGCCTACAGCGACAACGCCGCGGTGATCGAAGGGGCGGTCGGCCGCCGGTTCTATCCGGACGCCGGCAGCGGGCATTACCGCCGCGTCGAGGCGCCCGCGCACATCAATATCAAGGTCGAGACGCACAATCACCCGACGGCGATCTCACCCTACCCGGGTGCAGCGACCGGCGCCGGCGGCGAGATCCGCGATGAGGGCGCGACCGGCCGCGGCGCGAAGCCGAAGGCCGGGTTGTGCGGCTTCTCGGTGTCGAATCTGCGCCTGCCCGGCGCCGAGCGCCCGTGGGAAGAGGATCACGGCAAACCGGACCGCATCGCCTCCGCGCTCGACATCATGCTGGAAGGCCCGATCGGCGCGGCCGCGTTCAACAACGAATTCGGGCGACCCAATCTGACCGGGTATTTCCGCACCTACGAGGAGCGCGTGCCTGGCCCCGGCGGCGCGCGCCTGCGCGGATACCACAAGCCGATCATGCTCGCCGGCGGACTTGGCAACATCAGCGCGGACCACATCAGCAAGCATGACCTCGCGCCGACCACGCAGCTCGTGGTGCTGGGCGGGCCGGCGCTGCTGATCGGTCTCGGCGGCGGCGCGGCGTCCTCGATGACCAGCGGCACGAGCACGGCCGATCTGGATTTCGCCTCGGTGCAGCGCGACAACGCCGAGATGCAACGCCGCTGCCAGGAAGTAATCGACCGCTGCTGGCAGCTCGGCGTCGACAATCCCGTCCTGTCCATTCATGACGTCGGCGCCGGCGGGCTGTCCAATGCGTTGCCGGAGATCGTGCACGGCGCCGAGCGCGGCGCGCGCATCGAGCTGCGCGCCGTGCCCTGCGACGATCCCGGCCTGTCGCCGATGCAGATCTGGTGCAACGAGGCGCAGGAGCGTTACGTGCTGGCGGTTTCCATCGAACGCATCGCGGAATTCCAGTCCCTGTGCGAGCGCGAGCGCTGTCCCTGCGCGGTGGTCGGCGAGGTGATCGAGGACGCGCACCTCACTGTCGGCGACGGCTATTTCGACAATCTTCCGGTCGATATGCCGATGCAGTTGCTGTTCGGCAAGCCGCCGAAGACGCTGCGCGATGTTCATCACGTTACATTTGCCAAGCCGGAATTCACCACGCGTGGCATCGACGCGCATGAGGCGGCGCAGCGCGTGCTGCGGTTGCCGACGGTGGCCGACAAAACATTCCTCATCTCGATCGGGGACCGCACCGTCGGCGGACTGGTCGCGCGCGACCAGATGGTCGGCCCATGGCAGGCGCCGGTAGCCGACGCGGCGGTCACGCTGAACGATTTCGATGGCTACGCCGGTGAGGCGATGGCGATCGGCGAGCGCGCGCCGCTCGCGCTGGTCCATCCCGCGGCCTCCGGGCGCATGGCGGTGGGCGAGGCGCTGACCAACATCGCCTGCGCGCCGATACGCTCGCTGGGAGATATCAAGCTGTCCGCCAACTGGATGGCCGCAGCCGGTTATCCGGGCGAGGACGCCGCCCTGTTCGACACGGTGGAAGCGGTGGCGCTGGAGCTGTGTCCCGCGCTCGGCATCGCGATTCCGGTCGGCAAGGATTCGCTCTCGATGCAGACGCGCTGGACCGAGCGGGGCGAGGCGCGCGAGATGGCCGCGCCGCTGTCGCTGATCATCAGCGCCTTCGCGCCGATGACCGACGCGCGCCGCATACTGACACCGCAGCCGCGGCTCGATGTCGGCGACACCGATCTGATCCTGATCGATCTCGGCAAGGGGCGAAACCGCCTCGGTGCCTCCGCCCTGGCGCAGGTCTACCGCCAGGTCGGCCATCACGGCCCGGACCTTGATGATCCGCAGGCGCTGAAGGCCTTCTTCGCCGCGATTCAGGACCTCAACCGTGAAGGATTGCTGCTCGCCTATCACGATCGTTCCGATGGCGGCCTGTTCGTCACCGTCTGCGAAATGGCCTTTGCCGCCCATGCCGGCATCAGCGTCGCGCTGGACGAGCTCGGTGACGACGCGATCGCGGCGCTGTTCAGCGAGGAACTGGGCGCGGTGATCCAGGTGCGTCACAGCGACACCGACGCCGTGCTGGAATGGCTGCACGGCGTCGGCCTCGGCCACCATGCCCACGTCATCGGCACCGTCAATGATGAGGACCGCATGGTCTTTACGCACGGCTCGCGCGAGGTGTTGGTGGAGAGCCGAGTCGCCCTGCAGCGCGCCTGGTCGGAGACCACCTGGCGCATGCAGTCGCTGCGCGACAATCCCGCCGCCGCGCAGGAAGAGTACGACCGCCTGCTTGACCACGGCGATCCGGGGCTGAGCGCCGCGCTCACCTTCGATCCGGAGGAAGACGTCGCGGCGCCGTATATCCGCGCCGGGGCGCGGCCGCGCGTCGCCGTCCTGCGCGAGCAGGGCGTGAACGGGCAGGTCGAGATGGCCGCCGCCTTTGACCGCGCCGGCTTCGAGTGCTTCGATGTCCACATGAGCGACATCCTGTCCGGGCGGACCCGCCTTGCCGGCTTCCAGGGCATCGCCGCCTGCGGCGGGTTTTCCTATGGCGATGTGCTCGGCGCGGGTGGCGGCTGGGCCAAGGCGATCCTGTTCAACCCGCGCGCGCGCGATGAGTTCGCGGCATTCTTCGCCCGTCCGGATTCCTTCGGCCTTGGGGTGTGCAACGGCTGTCAGATGATGTCCCAGCTCCACGAGCTGATCCCGGGCGCCGAGCTGTGGCCGCGCTTCGTCCGTAATGCCTCCGAGCAGTTCGAGGCGCGTCTCGCGCTGGTCGAGGTTCTGCCCTCGCCCTCGCTGTTCTTCGCCGGCATGGCGGGTTCGCGCATGCCCATCGCGGTCGCACATGGCGAGGGCCGGGTCGAGTTCCGCGAAGGCCAGGGCGAGGCGGCCGCGCGCAGGTCTGGACTCGTTTCGCTGCGTTATATCGAAAACCGCGGCGAGGCTGCCACGCGCTACCCGGCGAATCCCAACGGCTCGCCCGGCGGCCTGACCGGTTTCACCACGCGCGACGGGCGCTTCACGATCATGATGCCGCACCCGGAGCGCGTATTCCGCGCCGTGCAGCATTCCTGGCGCCCGCGCGAATGGGGCGAGGACGGTCCCTGGCTGCGCCTCTTCCGCAATGCCCGCAAGGGTCTTGGATAAAACAAGAAAAATCAATCTGTTACAGGCTTTTGGTGGGGCGCGTGTTCGGGTATAATAGCGCCCATGCACGCGTGGGGTCATACGCTAGTCAAGTTCAACGCCTTGTGTGTCCCGCTCGCCATTGCCTTCGCGCTGGGATGGTGGGGGCAGACACCGCGGCAGGAGTCCGTCCATGAGCCGTGGAGCGACTACCTGCAGCCCGTCGCGGTGAGCGACGTCTCGGATCTGCAGCGTCTGTTCGACGAGCTCGACTACACCTGGCCGCCGCCCCCCGGCCGCTCCGTGCCGCGCATCGCCGTGGAGCCCCTTCCGCTGGATTATCACCGCATCGAGGACATCCAGACCCGGAAGTCCGTGTTCTTCCGTGTCCTGCTTCCGCTGGTGCTGGCCGAGAACGCGCGCATCCTGCAGCAGAGGGAGCAACTGCAGCGGATCCTGCGCCAGCGCACTGCGCCGGCCATGGACAGCC
This sequence comes from Gammaproteobacteria bacterium, assembly GCA_020845975.1. Classification (GTDB taxonomy): domain Bacteria; phylum Pseudomonadota; class Gammaproteobacteria; order SZUA-140; family SZUA-140; genus JADJWH01. The sequence goes on from JADLET010000041.1 coordinate 8,539, forward strand.
CGCGCAACCAGTTCCTGCGCGAGCTGATGTATGAATACAGGCTGAAGGGTGATCCCGCCGACCCCGGTCTGCGCGCGGAGCTGCTGCGCCGGGTGGACATGATCCCGGTCGCACTGGTGCTGGCCCAGGCCGCCAACGAGAGTGGCTGGGGCACCTCGCGTTTCGCCCGCGAGGGCAACAATCTGTTCGGCGTGTGGACCTATCGCGTCGGATCGGGCCTTGTCCCGATGGCCCGGCCCGAGGGCGAGACGCACGCCCTGCGCGTGTTCGGCAGCCTGCGCGACTCCGTGCGCTATTACCTGCACAACCTGAACGTCGGTCACGCCTACGGCGAACTACGCCAGTTACGCGCCCAGTTGCGTACCCAGGGCGGCACGCTCGATTCCCTGGTGCTCGCCGGCGGCCTGGCGCGCTATTCCAGCCGTGGCCCCGACTACATCGGTGATATCCAGTCGATCATCCGCGCCAACCACCTGCGCACGGTGCGCGCCGCGGACCTGCGCACGGCGACGGCGGCGCGGGGCCAGACTATTGCCGGCGCAGCCATAGATGGCTGAACCAATAATAGCGCTCCGGCATCGACGCTGAGGGCGCGGTGCAGTTGTAACGGCTGCGACCCGGCGGCAACCCGCGCGCGGCACGAACGGCGAACACCGCGTCGTTGCCATCCTGTCCGATACGTTCGACACGGATGTCCTCCCCGCCCTGATCGAAGCAGCGCAGCGCGTCGAGGCGCGCATCGCCATCCTCGGGACGGCTTGCTACCGTGATGCGCATGAGCGGCGGCGCGGCCCCGGCGATCACCGGATCCCAGGGCTCGACCGCGCGCACGGGCAGCGCCAGCGCCGCGGCCTTGCCGCGGAAGCCGGCGGGATCGGCGTAGGCCTCGGCCATCGGAAAGCGCGGCAGCGCGCGCGGGTCCGACCAGCGGCCGAGCGCGCCCGACTGCTGACCGAAGGCGGTGAAGCCAAGTCCCCGCACCAGCTCCGCAAGCGGGTCGTCGTATTCGCCGTAGGGATAGGCGAACAGCATCGGCGCCGCACCGAGTTCCTTCGTGAGTCGCTGCTGGGCGTGTTCGATATCGGCCTTCACGCGCGCGCGCCATGCCTCTTCGTCCTCGCCTTTGTTGCGCCGGACCAGGTAGTCGTGACGGGAGGAGTGGTTGGCGAAGACAACGCCATCGCGCGACATCTCGCGCATCTGCGCCCAGCTCATGTAGGCGGGCAGCCTTTGATCGATGACGTCGGTGGAGACGAACACGGTGAACGGCCAGCCGCGCCGTTTCAGGCGCGGCCAGGCCTCTGCATAGACCGAGAGATAGGCGTCGTCGACGGTGATGGCGACCGTGCGATCGGGGATCTCCCCGCCGTCGCGCAGGCGGTCGGCGATGCGCTGCAGCGGCCATACCTGGTAGCCTGCGGCGGCCAGGTGTTCCAGGTGCTGGTCGAACTGCTCGAGACGGATGTTGGTGGCCGGGTAAGCCGTCTCGCCGAAACGGTGGTACATGAAGACCACGGCGCTGGCCGGTGTGCCCGCCGCGGCGTCGGCGCAGAAGAGCAGGGCCAGCAGGGCCAGCAGGCCGGCCCGCCGCGACGGAACCGCCCGAAAACCGGTAACCCGCTTGATCTTCATACCTGATCTTGGCGTGAGCGCGGTCGCATCTGATACCATAGCAATCCTTTTTAACCCAACCTCAAAGGTCTAACCCATGAAATCTCGTCTGGTTCTCGCATTGACAGCGATCCTGCTGGCCGGTCCGGCCCTGGCCGCGGATGGTCTGTCCAAGGGCAGCGACAAGCAGAAATTCAGCTATGCGGTCGGCTTCCAGATCGCCCAGGGGCTGCGCCAAGACGGCCTCGACCTCGACGCCGACGCGTTCGCCCAGGCCGCGCGCGACGTGTTCTCGAATCAGCCGGCGAAGCTGAGCATGGAAGAAATGCAGGCCGCAGTCGAGAAATTCCAGCAGCAGGCGGCGTCGGAGCAGGCGGCCAAGGCCGAGAAGGCGCTCAAGGATGGCCAGGCCTTCCTCGCCGATAACAAGACCAAGAAGGGCGTGGTGACGCGTCCGAGCGGTCTGCAGTACCAGGTGATCAAGGACGGCGCCGGCAAGAGCCCGGCCGCGACCGACACGGTGGAAGTGAACTACCGTGGTACGCTGCTCAACGGCACCGAGTTCGACAGCTCCTACAAGCGCGGCGAGCCCGTGACCTTCCCGGTCAACCAGGTCATTCAGGGCTGGCAGGAGGTGCTGCCGCTGATGAAAGTGGGTTCGCACTGGAAGGTGTTCATTCCTTCCGGGCTGGCCTATGGTGAGCGCGGCGCGGGCGGCAATATCGGCCCGAACGAGACCCTGGTGTTCGAGATCGAACTGCTGGGCATCAAGTAAGCCAGGTTCCGCAGTACGCACGCCGCCGGAGCGATGGCCCCGGCGGCGTGTTCGTTTATACCTCCCGCGCCGGGCTGGCCTTTTGTGCGGCAGCGCCGAACTTGCTAAACTGCCCCGTTTCCCGGAGTTCCTCATGCCAGACACGACGGAAACGGCGCGCCGCCGTACCTTTGCCATCATCTCCCACCCGGACGCGGGCAAGACCACGCTGACCGAGAAGCTGCTGCTGTTCGGCGGCGCGATTCAGCTTGCCGGCGCGGTGAAGGGACGCAAGGCGAGCCGGCACGCGACCTCGGACTGGATGGAGCTGGAGAAGCAGCGCGGTATCTCGGTGACCACCTCGGTGCTGCAGTTCCCCTACCGCGACAAGATCATCAACCTGCTCGACACGCCCGGCCACGCGGACTTCTCCGAGGACACCTACCGCACGCTGACCGCGGTCGACTCCGCGCTGATGGTGATCGACAGCGGCAAGGGCGTGGAGGAGCGCACCATCAAGCTGATGGAGGTGTGCCGCCTGCGCGACACGCCCATCATCACCTTCATCAACAAGCTCGACCGCGACGGCCGTCCGCCGGTGGAGCTGATCGACGAAATCGAGTCGGTGCTGAAGATCAATTGCGCCCCGGTGAGCTGGCCGATCGGCATGGGCAAGCTGTTCAAGGGTGTGTTCGACCTGCTCAACAACCGCGTGCACCTGTACAGCCCGACCCACGGCGGCCGCATCCAGACCGGCGAGATCATCGAGGGCCTCGACAATCCGCGCCTCGACGAGCTGCTCGGCAGCCAGGCGGCCGAGACGCGCGAGGAGATCGAGCTGGTGCAGGGCGCCAGCGCCCCCTTCGACCGGGAGGCCTACCGGCGCGGCGAGCAGACGCCGGTGTTCTTCGGTTCCGGCGTCAACAACTGCGGTGTGCGCGAATTGCTCGACGCCTTCGTGGAATGGGCGCCGGCACCGCTGCCGCGCGAGACACAGACGCGCACGGTCGATCCGGCGGAGGAGAAGTTCTCCGGCTTCGTGTTCAAGATCCAGGCGAACATGGACCCGATGCATCACGACCGCGTCGCCGTCCTGCGCATCTGCTCGGGACGCTAACAGAAGGGGATGAAGATCTACCACGTGCGGCTCGGGCGCCAGGTGCAGATCTCGAACGCCAGTACCTTCATGGCCGCCGAACGCGAGCACACCGACGAGGCCTGGCCCGGTGACATCCTCGGGCTGCACAACCACGGCACCATCCAGATCGGCGACGCCTTCACGCAGGGCGAGGAGCTGAAGTTCACCGGCATCCCGGACTTCGCGCCGGAGATGTTCCGCCGCATCGTGCTGCGCGACCCGCTGCGCGTGAAGGCGCTCAACAAGGGCGTGGACCAGCTCTCGGAGGAGGGCGCCATCCGCGTGTTCCGCCCGCTGTTCGGCAATGACATCATCATCGGCGCCGTCGGCATCCTGCAGTTCGACGTCGTCGCGCACCGCCTCAAGCACGAGTACAACGTGGAGTGCAGCTACGAGAACGTGCAGGTCGCGACCGCACGCTGGGTCCGCTGCGCCGACGACAAGAAGCTCACCGAATTCCGCACCAGGCTCAACGACAACCTCGCCCTCGACAGCGGCGGCGACCTGGTCTACATCGCGCCGACGCGCGTCAATCTGCAACTGACCCAGGAACGCTGGCCGGACGTGGAGTTCCTGGCGACGCGGGAGCATTAAACGTCAGCAACGGGGACAGATTTCAAATCTGTCCCCGTCCAGCCCTTATCCGCGTGTGCACGGACCACAGTGCCCATTCTGTGATTCTTTTCCGTGGTGTAACGCCGTGCACAACGAATTGTTGCGTCCCCGAAATTCTGAGAACCCCAAGGTAATAGGGTTTGCTGAAAAATACATAGCAACTCTTGAAAACCGAATTGAATATGAACAAAAACGCGCTGAAGAAGATATTGCTTTGCGTAAGCATCTTTACGGCGCAGATGACAATTGAGAAAGAAATAATTTTCGCATTCAAAGAATCAAGAGATAAATAGGGTCAGGCTCGACTGATCAGTGCAATCGAGTCTGACCTCGCAGATTCCCGAGTCAGGCTATTTATATTCGAAGCTTTTCTCCATTAGCACATTCCCTCCGCCATCGACTACCGCGACCGTCCACGTCCCTGCCCACTCCGGCAGCAGTTCCTTGCTCGACCACACGCGCCAGCGGGCGCTGCCCGGGGTGAAGCTGACTTCAGCCATCGTGTTGCCGTTGTAGGTCCAGCGGTGGGTGATGGCCTGGCCTTCCAGGTCGCGCAGTTCGGTGAAGAAGTAGACCTTGTTTGTGTTCGCGGCAGAGGCCTCGGTGAGTTCGTCCACCGGCTCGCGGGCGTCGATGGCGGTGGTGAACTGGGCGCGGGTGACTTCGCCGGCGATGGCCGTTGATACGAAGAGCAGCAGGGCAAAAAGCGAAAATAGCAGGGTGCTCATTTTCATGGTGGGTCTCCTTGATAGAGCCTGTGAAATGATTGCTTGGTTGTCATTCCGGCGCAAGCGGAAATCCAGGGGCTTGAGTTATTCGATTTTCTGGATCCCCGCCCCGCCTGCGCGGGGGCGGGCTTTATTCGCGCGGGGATGACGAAATAAACGATTTCCGCTGGTGTGAGAGTGTCAGGTTGAGCGGCTTTTCAGTGGACGAACGGTCGGTATTATACCGATCGGATGCGCTGTCTGCCGCCATGGCAACTTCTGTTTGTGAACGAGTTCGCCTATGACTGCGCCTGACGATGATGCGTCGGGATGCGGTCCTGGCAGAGTCCCGTTGAGGCATGAAGTCAGCGTCATGCCATTTATTCCAGAGACACACGACCCTGGCTGAATTGACTGTCGCTTGACAGGCCGAGCAGGCCGGCCTAGCATTTAACCACATAGTTAAATACGGATCCGCCATGCCCGCAGACCTCCTCAGCTCTACGTTCGCCGCGCTCGCGGATCCCACTCGGCGCGCCATTCTCGCGCGGCTCGCCTCGGGCGAAACCTCGGTGACGGAGCTCGCCGCCCCGTTCAAGATGAGCCTGCCCGCCGTGTCCAAGCACCTCAAGGTGCTGGAGCGCGCGGGTCTGATCGAGCGCGGGCGCAATGCGCAACTGCGACCCTGCCGCATCATGCCTGTTCCGCTCAAGGAGGCCACCGACTGGCTGGAGCAGTATCGCCAGCACTGGGAGCAGAGTTTCGACCGCCTCGATGTCTACCTGAAACAACTGCGGGCCGAAGGCAATCAGGAGAAGAAACATGCACGCAGAAAGCGCAAGTGAAACCGCCGCGCGCGAGATCGTCATCGAGCGCGTGTTCGATGCGCCGCTCGAGCTGGTGTGGGAGGCCTGGACCGATCCGGAGCACGTCAGGCAGTGGTGGGGACCGCAAGGCTTTCACAACGAGAGCTGCGCGGCAGACTTGCGGGAAGGCGGTGTCTTCAGGCTGGCAATGCGCGCGCCGGATGGCAATGTCTATCCCTGTGTCGGCACCTTCCGCGAGATCGTGCCATTCGAACGGATCGTATATGAAGGCGAGGCGGCGGACGGGCATCCCTGCGGCGCAGGCATCCCGCCGCATGCCACGGTGACCGTCAGATTTGCCGAAGAGCATGGCAAAACCCGCCTGACGCTGCATACGCGGTTTGCTTCGGCCAAACACAAGCTGGCGGCCGCGGAGGCTCGTTTCGTCGTCAGTTGGAAAGAAGCGTTGGAGCGGCTGGATGACCTTCTAATGCAACACTAGGAGGAATGGCATGGTTCGGCCGCGGGAGGCGTCATGGCGAAGTACTGGATAGCGATCCACCACCGAGATGACTACGATCCGTCTGTCTCGGAAGACGAGGCGATGTCTCGTGACATCGATGTGCTCAACGATGAGATGACGGCGGCGGGCGTCAGGGTTTTCGTTGGCGGCCTGCGCCCGGCGGGTTGCGCGAAGTCGCTGCGGAGACAGGCTGATGGTGAGGTGCTGGTCACCGACGGCTCATACCTGAAGACCTCGGAGCACGTGGGCGGATTCTGGGTGCTGGAGGCCGCGGACATGGGCGAGGCGCTGTCATGGGGCCGCAAGGCCGCAATTGCCTGTCGGGCCCCGGTCGAGGTGCGACCGTTTCACTGACAGGTATTCCGCAAAAGGAACGGGTGACAGCGGCAACACAGCCAACGATAACCTGGCGGAAAGTAACAGTTTCAACTGCCAAATCGCAGGGGAACGAACATGGGCAAGGTAAGAGTGGAAAGCTTCACGATTTCGCTGGACGGTTACGGCGCCGGTCCGGGCCAGGACATCGATAACCCGCTGGGGATCGGTGGACGGGAGTTGCATCAATGGTTTATCCCGACCCGGACTTTCCAGAAAAACGTACTTGGCGCGGAGGGAGGCTCGACGGGAACTGACGACAACTTTGCCGCGCGCGGCTTCCGCAACGTGGGGGCATGGATACTGGGTCGCAATATGTTCGGACCGATACGCGGCCCATGGCCGGATATGAACTGGAAAGGCTGGTGGGGAAACAACCCGCCGTATCATGCGCCGGTTTTTGTGCTGACTCATCACGCTCGCCCTGACATCACGATGGAAGGCAACACCAGTTTCCACTTCGTCACTGGCGGCATACACGAGGCGCTGGATCTGGCCCGGCAGGCCGCGGCGGGAAAGGATGTACGCATCGGCGGCGGACCGGATACCATCCGCCAATTCCTGGAGGCAGGCTTGATCGATGAACTGCATATTGCCGTTTCTCCGGTATTGCTTGGCAGAGGTGAGTCCCTGTTTGCCGGACTGGACATGCCTGCTCTGGGTTACGAATGTGTGCAGTTCGCGCCAACTGAGAAGGCTGCGCACGTCATACTGCGGCATGCTCGCGAACAAGCGGCAGACTAACCATGGAGGAGCGGATCATGACCACCAGCACAGTAAAGCTTCACCGGGTGCTCAAGAGCACTCCTGCGAAAATCTATCGCGCCTTTCTCGAGCCGGACGCCGTGGTGAAATGGCTGCCACCCTGCGGGTTTACCTGCAGGGTGCATCATATGGACGCCAGGGTCGGCGGCAGTTTCAGGATGTCATTCTCGAATTTCGGAACCGGGAACGGCCATTCATTTGGCGGGGAGTATCTTGATTTGAGGCCCAACGAACTGATCCGCTATACGGACAAGTTCGATGATCCGAACCTGCCGGGGGAGATGCGGACGACAGTGACACTGACGCCTGTGATGTGTGGAACCGACATCAGCATCGTGCAGGAAGGTATCCCGTCCGCCATCCCGGTCGAGATGTGCTACCTCGGCTGGCAGGAGTCACTCATGCAACTGGCGATGCTGGTCGAGCCGGAGATTCCTGGATAATCGGGTCATGACCATGAACATTTCCGATTCATTGCCGCTTACGCTGACGCGCATCTTCGACGCGCCGCGCGAGCTGGTGTGGGAGGCGTGGACCAGGGCTGAGCATGCGCTCCAGTGGTGGGGGCCAAGGCATCACCCGGCCACCGACATCGAATGGGATGCGCGCCCCGGCGGACGCTGGCGCAACTGCCTGCGCTCGGTGGAGACCGGCGCATTGCTGTGGCACGGCGGCGTGTTTCGGGAAGTGATCAGGCCGGAGCGGCTGGTGTTCACCTTTGCCTGGGAAGAGCCCGGCGAGCGCGGCCTGGAAACGCTGGTGACCGTGAATTTTACTGATCGGGACGGCAAGACGGAAATGACTCTGCGCCAGACACCGTTCCAGTCCATTGGCGAGAGAGACGGGCACGATGAGGGCTGGAACAGTACCTTCGATCGTCTCGCTGAATTTTTCGCAACATCAAACCGCAGGAGCCAGGAATGTTAAAGATGTTCTTTGTTGTGCCAGTGATGCTGGTTGCCATCCTGTTCATTTATGCCGCGTCACGCCCGGATTCTTTTCATGTGGAACGTAGCCTGACCATCAAGGCGTCTCCGGAAAAGATATTCGGGCTCATCAATGATCTCCACTTGTGGAACGAATGGACGCCCTACAACAAGGATCCTGCCATGAAAAAGACGTACAGCGGCAGCAGCAGCGGCAAAGGTGCAAGTTATGCATGGGAAGGCAACAAGGACGTGGGTAAAGGCGAGATCACCATCACCGAATCAACTCCCTCCTCGCGCATCGTATTTGACCTGCACATGATCAAGCCATTCGAGGGGCACAACGTGGCCGCCTTCACTCTTGACTCGGCGGGTGATGCCACCAGGGTGACATGGAGTCTGGATGATAAGCAGAAGTTCATCGTCAGGTTGATAGGCATCTTCATGGATATGGACAAATTGATCGGCGGTGATTTTGAGAAAGGGCTGGCGAACCTGAAGGCCGTCGCCGAAAGGTGATGTGAGACGCCGTCGCGCCAGGCAAACTATTGCAGGGACTGCGCATTAGTGAAAGTAACCATTCCGTGTAGCGGCTCCCGGAGGCCTGCAGCCTGGCGATATTCGAGAAGAATCTCGAGGCTTTCATGAACCTCTACAGCCCGGACATCAAGGTGTTCGATGCCTGGGAGGTCTGGGCCTGCGACCATGCGGAATCCTGGCGGGGGATGATTGGAGACTGGTTCGGGTCACTGGGCGATGAGCGTGTCCGGGTCAGCTTCGACGAAGTGCGTACGCTGTGGGGCGGGGAGCTGACCCTGCTCACGGCCATTGTCACCTATGCCAGGTTTGCCGAGGATGACAAGAATCTGCGTGCGCTGCAAAACCGGCTGACCTGGGCGATCAGGAGGGTAAACGGAGTCGCCAGGATCGTCCACGAGCATACTTCAATGCCGGTGGGCCTGGACGATAAGAAGGCCATCCTGTCTCGCCGTTCCCGTTAATGCCCTGCTGCAGAAAGCGCGCAGACGTATGAGTTCACGAGATGGTGCAGTACAGGGAGGGGACGGTGATGTTCGGGGGCATGTTGAACGTACCGGTACGCCTCCATGGATTCAGCGCACGCGCGTGATTTTTCCTCCAACAAGGCCGCCTTGCTGGTCGTGCATTGAGAGAGCCAGGTTGAGATCGATTATTACAGCGACAGGCTGCGGCTGATCCGGATGCGGGGCGGCGCGGCTGGATCAAGGACAGGTTCGGAGTCTTGTGGAAGATCGTTCCCGTGCAAATGGGTGAACTGTCGGGTGAGTTATTCGACCGGCGCAAGCACATGACGCAGGCCTTCCCCAGAATGATAAATACGTCAAGACCTGGTGACCGTGATGGACGACAGGGAGGTGTGGCATGTTGCATAGTATCGGGGCTGTATTTGCGGGGTTGATCTTTATATTCATAACCCACACCGGCATGGATGCGCTGCTCGGAATGTTTGGCGTCCTGCCGCCACCGGGACAGCCGATTCTTGATGACAGCTTGCTGTTGCTGATCTCGGCCTATCGCGGGGTGTTTTCGGTGATCGGCTGTTATATCGTGGCCCGCCTGGCGCCGCATCATCCCATGCGCCATGCCCTGATCCTGGGCGGCATCGGAACTGTGCTGAGTGCAGTTGGAAGTTATGTCATGCGCGACATGGGGCCAGCATGGTATGGCATCGGGCTCATTGCGATGTCATTGCCTTATGCCTGGCTGGGTGCTTACCTGTTCGAGCGCAAACGCCCCTGAACGATTGTTCGTGGCGCCCCACGAATTTTTGGTGTGGCCGATTTGAGGGCCTTCCCGGCTCGGGAAGGCCGGCGGTCAGATCGAACGGATGCGCTCCCACTGCTGTTGCAGCAATTCCCGGTTGTTTTGCAGTTCACCCATGCGCTCGCGCTCTTTGGCGACGACGTGCGCCGGGGCCCGGTCGACATAATCCTTGTTGGCGAGTTTGGCCTCGCAGCGGGCGATGTCACCCGTCAGCTTGTCGAGTTCCTTCTGCAGGCGGGCGAGCTCGGCATCCTTGTCGATCAGTCCGGCCATCGGAATCATCACCTTCATTTCGCCGACCAGTCCGGTGGAGGATTCGGGTGCGACCTCGGCATCGTCCAGCCAGCGGAGGGAGTCGAGCCGCGCCAGTGTCATCAGGAAGCCTTCGTTGACCGTAAGCAGCGTGCGGTCGGCGCTGGTGCCGTTCTGCAGCAACACCGGCAGTGGTTTCGACGGCGCGATGTTCATCGAGCTGCGGATCTTGCGCACGTTCATGACGAAGTCCATGATCCAGCGGATCTCGGTCTCGGCGGCCGGGTCGAGCAGTTCGTCCCGCGGCAGCGGATAGGGCTGGCACATGACGGTGTCGCCCTGCTTGCCGGCCAGTGGCGCGACACGCTGCCAGATCTCCTCGGTAATGAACGGGATCAACGGATGGGCGAGGCGCAGGATGGCTTCGAGCACCTCGACCAGTGTGCGGCGCGTGCCGCGCTGCAGGGCCTCCGGGCTGTCCGAATTGGTCAGGATCGGCTTCGACAGTTCCAGGTACCAGTCGCAGTATTCGTTCCAGACGAACTCGTAGATCGCCTGGGCCATCAGGTCGAAGCGATAGCCGTTGTAATGGTCGATTACCTCGCGGGTGACCGCCTGCAGGCGCGAGCGGATCCAGCGGTCGGGCAGGCTCAGTTCGACTGCGCCGCTGTTGAGGCCGCAGTCCCTGTCCTCGGTGTTCATCAGTACGTAGCGCGCCGCGTTCCACAGCTTGTTGCAGAAGTTTCGGTAGCCCTGGATGCGGTTGAGGTCGAACTTGATGTCGCGGCCGGTGGAGGCCAGCGCGCCGAAGGTGAAGCGCAGCGCGTCGGCGCCGAAGGCGGGGATGCCGTCCGGATATTCCTTGCGCGTGGAGGACTCGATCTGGCGCGACATCTGTGGCTGCATCAGCCCGCTGGTGCGCTTGGAGACCAGCGCCTCCAGCTCGATGCCGTCGATCAGGTCGATCGGGTCGAGCACGTTGCCCTTGGACTTGGACATCTTCTGGCCTTCGGCGTCGCGCA
>JADLET010000042.1 GCA_020845975.1 Gammaproteobacteria bacterium
CACGATATAACAGTCCGTTTTGTCGATGTCGGCCTGCGATATCGCGTCTTCCGCGTTTGAGAAGCGTCTGACGAATCCGCCCATCCTGCGCAAGGAAAGATCGAACGCCTCCGCGATCAGCCGGTCATCCTCTACGATGACGAACCGCTTTCCTCTGACGAAGCTTTCGCATTGTTCCCGCGCGAATTGTATGGCCAGTCCGCCGGTCTCCGCCGCATGCTCCGCGAGATTAGCTGACGGCAGGGAGAACTCGAAAACGGTTCCGGAACGGGCCCCGGTCCTTGACCGGCAGATCAGCTCGGAATTGAGCAACGACAAGGCCCGTTTCGCGATCGAGAGTCCAAGGCCGACGCCTTTGGACATGTCGCGCTGCGGATTGTTGAGCTGAACGAATTCATCGAACACGCTGGCAATACTTGCCGCAGGTATGCCTGGCCCGTTATCCCGGACCTGCAGCAGTACACCATTGCCGCGCGCTCGTGCGCAGATCAGCACTTTTCCGCCAGTGGCGAATTTGATGGCGTTGGAGACGAGGTTGCTCAACGCGGTCTTGATCAGATTGGAATCGCCAAGTATATGGGTGTCCCATCTGACCGGGGGGCGAATCGTGAAATCGATGTCTTTCTGATGGGCAAGCTGGGCAAAGCTGTTGCTCAGCCAGGAAAACAGTACGGTGATGCTGATGGCCCTGTGTTCCGGCGTGATGACGCCCGCATCCAGCCGGGAGATATTCAGCAGGGAGCTGAGGAGTTCGTTGAAATTCGTCATGGCCTGGTCGAGATGGCTGACGATCTTTCTTTGTTTCGGGGTCAGCTCCGTGGTCTTGAGCGCGCCGATAAACAGATTGGCGGCCGTCAGGGGCTGACGGAGGTCATGGCCGGCGGCGGCAAAAAAGCGTGACTTGTTGAACTCCTTTTCGCGCAGCATGAGCATCGTATCCGCCAGTTTCAACTCCGAGGACTTTCGCTCCGTGACATCCTGGCATGTCCCGGCCAGATAGCTTGGCCGGCCCCGCTCGTTCGTAACCAGATGGCCGTGTCCTTCCATGTAGCGCATCTCTCCGTCAGGTCGGAGGATGCGGAATTCCAGCGCATGAGGCCTTCTCCCCGCGGCGCAGTCATTTATCCACGTTCGCATGGTCGGGCGGTCATCCATGTGAACAAGCGCCATCATGCCGTCCACACTGGGGGGGTGTGTTTCGGGATTAACGCCGTAGATCCTGAACATCTCCACCGACCAGGCCAGTCTTCTTGTCGATGGATTGTATTCCCAGCTGCCGATATGGGCGATGGATTGCGCCTCGGCCAGCTGACGCTCGCGCCGCTGCAGATCGGCGGAGATTCGTTTGAATTCGGAGATGTCCCGGCAGATGCTTAATGCGTAGGTTCTGCCTTCATTCCTGACGATACGGACGTTGATTTCGACAGGTATCAGTTCGCCATTTTTGCTTTTATGGATGGATTCAAATCGGGAGCGCCCCTCCTGCTTCAGGCGAGTGATGCGCTCCAGCACCATGGCCTGATCTTCGATGACGTCGAGATCCGTGATGCTGTGGTTGTGCAGGTCCCCCCACGCGTAGCCGTAGAGCTCGCATGCGGCCTGGTTGGCGTCTACGATGCATGCATCGTCCAGATCGACGATCAGCATGGCATCGCCGGCGAGTTCGAAGAAATCGCGTTCCAGTTCTTTCAGAAGGCCGCTTTTCTCGATACGTACAGGCATGGGGTGGCCTAGATCAAGCGACTGAGATATCTGGATAGTATCGTAATGTTCTCGGCGCGGGCAAACCGGGGTCGCGCCAGCGCCGACCTGCTGGAACAGGCCATCCGGCACTACCAGAACCGCGCCATCGAGACGGCGCAGGTGATCGAGGAGCTGATCCAGCTTGCGACAGATATGCTCGCCGCCAATGCGCGCGGTGAAGAACTGAAACCTGCCGAAAATGAACTGGCTTTCTATGATGCGCTGGAAGTGAACGACAGCGCCGCCAAGGTGCCGGACGAGCCGACGCTGGTCCACATCGCGCGCGAGCTGGTCGAGACGGTGAGGAAGAACGTCACCATCGACTGGACGGTGCGTGAAAATGCGCGCGCGCAACTGCGCGTCATCGTCAGGCGAATACTGAGAAAGTACGGTTATCCGCCGGACAAGCAGGAGCAGGCGACGCGGACGGTACTGGAGCAGGCGGAACTGCTGTCGGCGGAGTGGGCGCTGAGCCGGCGCTGACCGCGGGTCTGGATATCGGGATTACCAAGGACTGATATGGTGGAGCGGAGGAGGATCGAACTCCCGACCTTCGCATTGCGAACGCGACGCTCTCCCAGCTGAGCTACCGCCCCACGTTGTACTGCTACCCTCATTTATGAGGAGGGCAGATTCTAGCATTGCCGGAGGCGCTTTGGCCAGCCGGGACGGCGAAAAGGTTCCGGAAACCGGGTGCTTCGGGAGGTCTCAGGCGCGGGCGAGCGGATGCGAGCTGGGCGCGGAGGGACGCATGCCCTCGGGTCCGTATTCGCCTCCGGCGACGACCGGCTGTCCGCGCAGGATCGCGAGCGCCTGCCGGGTCTGCTGTTGTCCGGCCTGGATGATGATTCCGTTGATCAGGTTCTGGCGCTGGCACTCGTTGCCGAGTTCGAGCAGCCGGTTCCAGTCGTGCTGGATGCCGCCACGGCGCTGTGTATCCTGCCGGGCGAGCAGGCGGTCCATCGCCGCGCGGTCGGCGCCCATTCCGCCCTCTCGCAGCAGGTTGTTGCGTTCGCCCCCGCAGGATTGCATGGCGTTGATCAGTTCGCTCTTGCGTTCGACCGCTTTGTTCAGCAGGTCGGTATCCCGGGTGGCCAGCGCCTTGTGTTCGTGCCGCAGGGCCTCGAGCAATTGCTCGCTCAGGGCGATCTCGCGCTGGATGCAGGCGGCGAGGTCGTGCAGCAGTCCGTTCCCGCTCATGTATGCCTCCGTCAGAAGCCGCGGCTCTGCAGCATGGATTCAAACGCGAGCATCTTTTCCGCGACGCGGGCGGGATTGATCTCATAGCTGCCATCATCGATGGCCTGCTTGATGCGATTGACGCGTTCCATGTCCACCTCCGGTGTGGCGGCGATGGCGGCGTCGAGTTTCTGCATCAGGGCGCCGGCCCCGGTGAGGCTCAGGGTGTCGGTCCCGGCGGTTTCCTTGCCCGCGCCGGCTTTGGCGCCGCCTGCTGTCCCGATGGGAATGGCCCGGACCGAGCCCCCTTCGCCGGCGGTGCCGGTATGAGGAGGGGTTTGACCCGTGATTTCGATTGGCATTTCCTTTACTCCTTTGTACTTGGATTCGTTGTCGGTATCGGTGACGGAATTTTGACTTTTTCGGCCCGGCGTCAGAATTACATCGAGACCATCACCAGGCCGGGGGCCTCGACCCGTCCCTCGATGACCCGTTTGGATTTTGAATTCCGGACCTTGATGCGGTCGCCCTCGGTCCCGTCCATCAGCGCGCTGCCGTCCATGCGCACCTCTATACCGCCATTGCGTGACAGGATCACGACTGACTCCCCGCGCCGGACCAGTTTGGCCTTGGTCACCGCCTGCGGCGGGATGACGCGGCCGTCCTGCAGCGGTTGCTTCATGATCAGGCCCTGCACCTGTTCGATGTCGCTCAGATAACCGTAACCGCTCGCGGTAACGTCGCGATCCTCCATGCGGATGTTGTCCGGGCCGAGCACGGTGCCGGCGGCAAGATAGCCGGAGGCGACCGCCACGGTTTTGAATACGCCTACATAAGCCTGGACGTACAACTTCCACGGCTGGGTTCCAGCGCACTCCACGCCCACGCTGGTGTTTCCGCTGAGCTTTCCGCCGGGCGGGAGGAATCCCTGCAGCGGGCGGTCACAGGCCGCGAGGCGCAGCCGCGCATCCAGACCGCCGATGCGGAGCTCGGTGCGCGCGTCCTGTGTTGCGAGCTGTTCCTCTAGGAACGACCGCGCCGCCGCCAGGATGTTTCCGGGCGATTCGATGGCGTCAGCGACGGTGATCCGCGGCGATGCCGCGATCACGATCGACAGCGCGGCGAGCAGGGCGGTGGCTGGTTTGTTCAAGATGTCTGTCCTCCGTACATGGCGGCCGTGAACAGGCCGCATCCTTTGCCTGTATGAATACAAGAAGCGTGCCAGCGCAGGGATGGATCGCCGCGATCCCCCGTCAGCCTGGCCCGTGTCTTGCCTGATGCAAATCGGGGGCCGGATCGCGGGTGGCATCCGCGCCTGAGACGCGAACCTATATATAGCGTGAAGGGCGCGCGGCCCGTTCGCGGCAGAAGGTCTTGCCGCCCGGCGGAGGATCTTGCCGCTGGCGGGGCGGACTCGCGGCGTGAAGGACGCCGGAAATGGCCGCCTGGCGCAGGGCGCGTTCTTGGCATGTTGATTGCTACCAACTTGCCAGAGGAATTTAACAGGGACATCCATATGGCTTCGAGGATCGACGATGCATTTGGGATTCATGCCAAGGCGCTGGAGACATTCGGGCGGCGCGCGGAAGTGCTCGCCGGCAATATGGCCAACGCGGACACGCCGGGGTACAAAGCGCGCGACATCGACTTCAAATCCGTCCTCGGCGGTGTCATGAAGAATGAACTGCCGATGGCGAAGAGCGCGAGCGGACACCTGGCGGTCTCTGATCGCGGACAGTCGAACGGGGAGCTGCTCTATCGCGTCCCGCTGCAGCCCTCCGCCGACGGCAATACGGTGGATATGCAGAAGGAGCAGGCGGAGTTCGCGCAGAACGCGATCCGCTACCAGACCAGCGTCAGCTTCCTGGACGGCACTATCAAGAATCTGCTCAGCGCGATTCGAGGAGAATAATCATGTCACTGCTTGGAATATTCGATATCGCCGGTTCGGCGATGAGCGCCCAGACCGTGCGCCTGAACACCACCGCGAGCAACCTGGCCAACGCCGACAACCTGAGCGGCAGCGAGGCGGAGGCCTACCGCGCGCGTCATCCGGTGTTCTCGACCTTCCGCGACGCGCTCGACAACAGCACCGCCGGCGTCAAGGTCGACGGCATCGTCGAGAGCCAGGCGCCGGTGCAGCGCGAATAT
The DNA here is from genome assembly GCA_020845975.1 of Gammaproteobacteria bacterium. Classification (GTDB taxonomy): domain Bacteria; phylum Pseudomonadota; class Gammaproteobacteria; order SZUA-140; family SZUA-140; genus JADJWH01. The sequence continues at coordinate 5,074 of JADLET010000042.1, forward strand.
CAGCCCGATAATCCGCTGGCGGACGCCGAGGGTTATGTCTACCGGCCCAACGTCGATGTGGTCTCCGAAATGGCGGACATGATCTCCGCCTCGCGCAGTTACCAGAACAACGTCGAGGTGGTGAACACCTCGAAGCAGATGCTGCTGAATGTGCTGCGTCTGGGCCAATAAGACGGGACCGACCGGAGGAATGACTGAATGACCACTGTCAATACACAACTGCTGGACAACCTCGGCCTGAGTCTCTCGTCGCAGTCGACCCAGAGCAAAGATGTGATGGGACAGTCCGATTTTCTCAAGCTGATGACCACACAGTTGCAGAATCAGGACCCGACCAAGCCGATGGAGAGCGGCGAATTCTTCAACCAGATCGCGCAGTTCAGCATGGTGGCCGGGGTGGAGGAGCTGAAGTCCTCCTTCCAGCAGGTCGCCGATGCGATGTTCTCGACCCAGAGCCTGCAGGCCTCCGCGATGGTCGGGCGCTCCGTGCTGGTTACGGGCAGCTTGATCACCCTGGCCGAGGGCGGGGAGATGACCGCGGGCGTGTCCTTGCCGGCGTCCACCCGAAACCTGGTCGTCGGCGTCGTCGATTCTTCCGGCCAGCTGGTGCGCCGGCTTGATCTCGGCACGCAGCCGGAAGGCGATCTTTCCTTTACCTGGGACGGGCTCGACGCCAATGGCGTTGCGGTGCCCGCGGGCGACTATCAACTGGTCGCACAGATGGAATACGACGGAGAGGCGGTCGGGCTCGACACCCTGGTCACCTCCAAGGTCAACAGTGTCGTCATGGGCAAGAGCGGGCAGGGAATCATGCTCAATCTCTCGAATAACGAACAGGTATCTCTGGCCGACGTCGTCCAGATTATGTAAACGCATCACACAGGAGAACCCACATGGCATTTCAAACGGCATTAAGCGGAATCAACGCGTCGGCGTCAGAGCTCAACGTCATCTCGAACAACGTCGCGAACGCGAGCACCACCGGGTTCAAGCAGTCGACGATCCAGTTCGCCGACGTCTTCGCCACATCCAACCTGGGCTCTTCCTCCAATGCCATCGGCAGCGGTGTGAAGATTGCCGGGGTCGCCCAGCAATTCTCGCAGGGCAACGTCGAATTCACCGACAACAACCTGGATCTGGCAATCAGCGGCCAGGGCTTTTTCGTTCTCAACGACAACGGCAACAGCGTCTATACGCGCAGCGGCACCTTCGGTGTGGACCGCAACGGATTCATCATCAATCCGGAGCTGCAGCGCCTGACCGGTTATCTGGCGGACAGCTCGGGCAACATCACCGGTGCTCGAGGCGATATCCAGCTTGACACGTCCGATATCGCCCCGCAGGCGAGCACCGAGATGAACTTCGGCGTCAACCTGAACGCCTCCGCCACGGTTCCGAGCGCGGCGGTGCCGTCCGCCACGATCACGCTGGGCAGCGCCGGGGCGACCCAGGTGCTGGACGACGGCGATTCTCCGATCACGACCGGCGCGTTCAATCTGGTCGACAATTTCGGCCAGCTGGTGACGACCGGGCAGTTGCAGTTCACCAATACCGGCGGCAACAACTGGAATGTGACCCTGGCCGGTGCCGGCGGTACTTCGACGACGGCCGCGATGACGGTCGGCACCACCGGCAGCGTCACGCTGACCTGGGATCCCGACGGCGCCGCCGGCGCGCAGGAATCCATCGACCTGACTTTCGATACCGCGGGGCTTACCCAGGCCACGGGCGGCGGCAATACCGATATCACGGCGGTCGCCACCGGCGCGGTGCAGGGCAACTTCGATGTGACCGACGCGGCCACCTTCAACAATTCGACCACCATGACCGTCTACGATTCACTCGGCGCGGCCCATCTGGCAACGGTGTATTACCGCAGGACCGACATCCCCAATCAGTGGGAGAGCTATGTCTACATGGATGGGGACCAGATCACCGGCGCCCAGGCGAATGGCTCTGATCTGCTGCAGTTCAGCAGCACTGGCGATTTATCCCAGATCAATGGCGTGACGACGCCGCCGGCCTCCTATGCGCTGGCGTCGTACTCTCCCGCCAGCGGCTCGTCGGCCATGAACCTGACCATCGATTATTCCTCGCTCAGCCAGTACGGCGGCGGCTTCAATGTGAACTCGCTGTCACAGGACGGTTTCGCGACCGGCCGCCTGAGCGGCATCGACATCAGCGACACCGGCGTGATCCTGGCCCGGTTCACCAACGGACAGTCACGCACGCTCGCCCAGGTCGCGCTGGCCAACTTCGGCAATCCGCAGGGTCTGACGCAGCTGGGTGGTACCTCATGGGCCGAATCTTTCGAATCCGGCCAGCCGGTGGTCTCGACCCCGGGATCCTCCAGCCTGGGTAACGTGCAGTCGGGCGCGCTGGAGAGCTCCAATGTCGACCTGACCGAACAACTTGTGAAGATGATCACCGCGCAGCGCAATTTCCAGGCGAACGCGCAGGTGATTTCGACCGAAGACACCGTAACGCAGTCGATCATCAATATCCGGTAAGCGGACGGCGAAGCGCGCACGCTAACGTGACGAGGATGCACTGATGGACCGTATGCTGTACATCGCGATGTCGGGAGCAAGCCAGACCATGCTTGCCCAGGGCGTGAACGCGCACAACCTGGCCAATGCAACCACTACCGGGTTTCGCGAGGATCTGCTCTCCTTCACCGACGAGGGACTGCAGGGCGACGGTTTCCCCAGTCGCGTGTACGCGGCGGCGGACCAGCCCGGTGTGAATCTGCAGCCGGGTTCGATCATGACGACCGGTAACGAGCTCGATGTGGCTATCAACGGTCCGGGCTGGATTGCGGTGCGCGCCGCCGACGGTACCGAGGGCTATACGCGCGCGGGAGACCTGCGCGTGCTGCCGACCGGGGAACTGGTCAACGGGGCCGGCCATGCGGTGATGGGCAATTCGGGCGGTCCGATCGCGCTGCCGCCGTCGGAGAAGGTGGAGGTCGGAGTGGATGGGACCATCACCGTGCGGCCAAGCGGGCAGACCCCGGCGGCCCTCGCGGTGGTCGATCGCATCAAGCTAGTTAATCCCGACCCGGCGCAACTCGTAAAGGGGCCGGACGGCCTGATGCGCCTGAGCGACGGCGCGGCGGCGCCCCCGGACGCCGCGGTGACGCTGGTCTCAGGCGCGCTCGAAGGCAGCAATGTCAACACCCTCGATGCGATGGTCAACATGATCGAGCTGGCGCGCCAGTTCGAGCTGCAGGTCCAGCTGATGAAGACCGCGGAGGAAAACGACCAGTCCTCCACCCAGATAATGAATATCGCCTGACGGCATGACAGAGAGGAGCAGGAACGATGGCTGACGCGCTGAGAATTGCCAAGACCGGGCTTGACGCCCAGCAGACCCGCATGGCGGTCATATCCAACAACCTGGCCAACGCCAATACCACCGGCTTCAAGGCCGGCCGTCCGGTGTTCGAGGACCTGCTTTATCAGAATGTGCGGCAGGTCGGCGCGCAGTCCGCGCAGGATTCCCAGTTGCCGACCGGTCTGAGCCTCGGTACCGGCGTGCGCACCGTGGCAACCGAGAAACTGTTCACCCAGGGCAGCACCGTCGAGACCGGTAATTCCATGCACATGGCGATCCAGGGGCGCGGTTTCTTCCAGGTCCTGATGCCGGACGGTACCCAGGGCTATACCCGCGACGGCACCTTTCACGCTGATTCCCAGGGCCAGATGGTGACCTCCAGCGGATATGTGCTGCAGCCCGCCATCACGATCCCGGACAACGCGCAGAGCGTCACCATCGGACAGGATGGCGTCGTCAGCGTGACCACGCCCGGCAACAGCACGCCGACCCAGGTCGGTTCGGTGCAGCTGGCCGATTTCATCAACCCGTCCGGTCTGCAGCCGGTCGGGCAGAACCTCTATCTGGAGTCGGCCGCCAGCGGCGCCGCCCAGACCGGCACGCCGGGACTGAATGGCGTGGGCTCGGTGGTGCAGGGTTCGCTCGAGGGTTCCAACATCAACGTGGTAGAGGAACTGGTCAACATGATCGAGGCGCAGCGCACTTACGAAATGAACTCCAAGGCAATCTCTACCATGGACAGCATGCTGCAGTATGTCACCAATAACCTGTAACGGAGCGCGCATGAGACGAGTCCTTCCGACACTGTTCATTCTCCTGGCCGCCGCGCTGGCGGCGGGCTGTGCCTCGACGCCGAAACATGCCTCGGGCATCTCGGAGGACATCATCCGCCATGCCGAGACCGCCCAGCCGGCGACGGCCGGCGCGATCTACCGCGTCGGTCTGACCTCGCCGCTGTTCGAGGACATCCGTCCGCGCCGCGTGGGCGACATCATCACCGTCGTGCTGGTGGAACGCACCAACGCCAGCAAGAGCGCCAGCACCAGCACCAGCAAGGACAACAGCGTCGATATCGCGAATCCCACGTTGTTCGGCAGTCCGCTTTCCTTTGGCGTTGGCCCGCTGGGCAGTAACCCGCGCACGCTGGAGAACAGTCTGGAGTCCTCCAAGACCTTCGATGGGGAGGGCGAGAGCGCGCAGAGCAACCAGTTGACCGGCAATGTCACCGCCGTGGTGACCGAAATTCTGCCGAACGGCTATCTGCGTATCTACGGCGAAAAGATGATCTCGATCAATCAGGGTGACGAACATATCACCCTGTCGGGAATCATCCGTCCGACGGACATCCTCTCGGATAACACGATTTCCTCCACCCTGATCGCCGGCGCCGAGATCTCCTATGGCGGTACCGGGGTCGTCGCGGATACGAGCGACATGGGCTGGCTCGGGAAGTTTTTCAACGGCAAGTGGTGGCCATTCTGATCGGCGGCCAGTCTGACAACTGACGGGACAAATCTCATGCAAGCACGTCGTACTGGATACCCACGCTGGACATTTCTGGCGCAGCTCGCCGCCGTACTGCTGCTCGCCGCTGCGCCGGCGGCTGCAGAACGCATCAAGGACATCGCCTCGGTGGCGGGGGTGCGCACCAACCAGATGGTTGGTTACGGGCTGGTGGTCGGACTCGACGGCACCGGTGACCAGACCAGCCAGACGCCGTTCACTGTGCAGAGCCTGAAGAACATGCTCAATCAATATGGCATTACGCTGCCGCCGAATGTAAACCCTCAGCTCAAGAACGTCGCCGCGGTGACCATCCAGGCGGACCTGCCGCCGTTCGCCAAACCGGGTCAGACCATCGATATCACAGTTTCCTCGCTCGGCAACGCCAAGAGTCTGCGCGGCGGCAGCCTGCTGATGTCGCCGCTCAAGGGCGCGGACGGACAGATCTATGCGGTCGCGCAGGGCAATCTGGTGGTGGGTGGCTTCGGCGTCGAGGGCAGCGACGGCTCGCGCGTCAGTATCAATGTGCCGAGCGTGGGGCGCATTCCCGGCGGCGCGACGGTGGAACGACCGGCGCCGACCAGCTTTGGCACTGAGGATGCGTTTGTCTTCAACCTGAACCGGTCGGATTTCACTACCGCCAAGCGGGTCGCGGATGCGATCAATACCGCGATCGGCGAGGGGACGGCAATGCCGGTCGACGGCTCCTCGGTGCAAGTCAACGCGCCGCGCGCGCAGGGCCAGCGTGTCGCCTTTCTGTCCGTGCTGGAGAATCTCACGCTGGAGCCGGGCACCGCCTCGGCGCGCGTCATTGTCAATTCGCGCACCGGCACCGTGGTGATCGGCAGCAACGTGCGCGTGACCGCCGCCGCCGTGTCGCACGGCAGCCTGACCGTGACCATCAGCGAGCGCGCCGAGGTCAGCCAGCCCAATCCGCTGTCGGGAGGATCCACCGTGGTGGTGCCGACCAGCGATATCTCCGTCGAACAGGCCGCGAGCCATATGTTCAAGTTTGATCCGGGTATCTCGCTCGACGATATCGTGGCCGCGGTGAACCAGGTGGGCGCCGCCCCGGGAGATCTGGTCGCCATTCTGGACGCGCTGCGTGAGGCCGGGGCATTGCGCGCCGAGCTGATCGTCATCTGAGGACGGAATGCGCGCGGACGACCGGATGCGGGTGTCATGATCGAAGCGAACTCCGGGACGGGTTCCAGCGCCGCCGTTTTTAACGATGCGAGCGGGATGGCGCGCCTGCGCCGGGATGCGGCGGCCCCGTCGCCGGAGACGATGCGCAAGGTCGCGCAGCAGTTCGAGGCGCTGTTCATCCAGATGATGCTGAAGAACATGCGCAACACCGGTGTCGGGGACGAATTGTTCGGCAGCGACCAGGAAAAGCTCTATCGCGACATGTTCGATCAGCAGCTGTCAGTGGATCTTTCCGAGAAGGGCGCGCTCGGGCTCTCCGATCTGCTGGTCAGGCAATTGACCCGTCAGCCGGGCGCCGGCGCGGATGCCTCGGCATCGACCATCGGAAATACCCCGGCGGCGCATGCCCATACGGTATTGCCAGCCTCACCGTCCCTGTCGGTGTCCTTGCCGCCTCACCTGAAGCCAGGCGTGGCGACCATGACGACGCCGGTACCGGAACGAGTGGCGGTTCCCGCGGAGCCGGCGATCGAGACACCGGAGGACTTCATCCGGGTGCTGACGCCACACGCCGAGAATGCCGCGCGCGAGCTCGGGGTATCTCCGCGCGTGCTGCTGGCGCAGGCCGCGCTCGAGACCGGCTGGGGTCGGCATGTGATGCGTGGCGCGGACGGCGACAGCAGCCACAACCTGTTCGGTATCAAGGCCGATGCGCGCTGGTCCGGTGACCGGGTGGTCTCCGAGACGCTCGAGTACGAGGATGGCGTCGCAGTGAAGCGGCGTGAGGTTTTCCGTGCCTATGCGTCCTATGAGGACAGCTTCGCCGATTATGCCGCATTCCTGCGCGCAAGCCCGCGTTACGGCGCGGCGCTGGCGGAAGGCGCGGACGGGGCGGTGTACCTGCAGCGGCTGCAGCAGGCGGGATACGCGACCGATCCGGAATACGCCAGCAAGATCGGTCGCATAGCCTTTGGCGCCGGGTCCCCGCTGGGTGAGGGATCATTTAAGGAGGCGAGTGTGGGGTCGTTAACGGATTCTGACGAGGTTGTCCTTTGATGATCCGGTTTTCGCTCCGCCTTTCGAACGCGAACTCATGAAGTCTGGAGCATAGACGATGGCCAGCGGTGTATTGGGTAACGGGCTTTCCGGTCTGCTGGCGGCGCAGCGCGCGCTGGCGGTAGCGTCGAATAATATCACCAACGTAAACACGGAAGGCTACAGCCGTCAGCGCGTCAACCTGGCGACGCAGACGCCTGACCGGTTCGGCGATTTTTTCGTCGGAACCGGGGTGACCATCACCAGCATCGAACGGATCTACGACGAGTTCAACACGAAGCAGATCCGCACGGCGACCTCGGGCAGCGGACAGGCGGACAAGTTCTACGCCATGGCGAGCCAGATCGATACCATGTTGTCGGATTCGGACGCCGGCGTGATGTCGGCGCTGCAGGGGTTCTTCGACTCCATCCAGACCGTCGCCAACGACCCTTCCTCGCTGGAGTCACGCCAGGTGATGCTGAGTGAGGCAGAGAGCCTGACCAGCCGTTTCCAGAACTACTATCGGCAGATTTCCAGCCTTAATGGCAACGTGAATGATGCCCTGACGGCGGCGGTCGACAATATCAACAGTCTCGCCAGCTCGGTCGCCAGCATCAACCAGCAGATCGTGAATCTCGGTGTCTCCAGCAGCGGCGGCGCCAACGACCTGCTGGATCGCCGTGACGAGCTCATCCGGCAACTGTCCGAGCAGGTCGCGGTGACCACCGTCAGCCAGGACGACGGCACCGTCAATGTGTACATCGGCAATGGTCAGGCCCTGGTCACCGGATTGAGCGCGAGCAGCATGGTGGTCACCCCCAACGTATATGACCCGGAACGCATGGAAGCCGCCTTCGTGACGACCTCCGGTCCGGTGGTCGTCTCGGGCCAGCTGAATGGCGGCGAGGTGGGCGGGATACTGCAGTTTCGCTCCCAGGTGCTGGATCCGACCATGAACAGACTGGGCCAGCTCGCCATCTCGGTGGCGTCGACCTTCAACGCCCAGCACGCAATGGGCATCGATCTCAACGGCGAGGTCGGCGGCGATTTCTTCGTGCCGATCGATACCGATACGACGATTTCGACCGCGCAGGTGCTGCCCAGTGTGAAAAACACCGGTCAGCCCGGGCCGCAGATCGGCGTCATCATCAGCGATGTCAGCGCGCTGACCACCAGCGATTACCGCCTTGAGCGCTCCGGGAGCAGTTATTCCCTGGTGCGCCTGAGTGACAGCCGCACCACGACCCTGAGCGGGTTTCCGGCATCCTCCGTGACAGTGGACGGGCTCACGCTGACCCTCGATTCCGGGACCTTCGCGAGCGGGGACAGTTTCCTGATCCGTCCGACCGCGAACGGCGCACGCTATTTCGATGTTGCCATTTCCAATCCGAACCAGATCGCCGCGGCGAGTCCGGTCCGCGCCTCGGAATCGCTTGCCAATACCGGCAACGGCAGCATTGATGCAGGGGCCATGACGGATCCGGAGGATTTTGTCAGCGATGATTACCGTATCGTGGCGGCGGACGTCACCGCGGCCGTCGCCGATGGCGGGGCGACGCGCGGCCAGGTGAACGAAAGCGGCGGAAACAATTCCGTACAATACGAGCTGCGCGTGAATGGAGTTCTGGTCTACAGCCAGGGCAGCGCCGATGCGGCTTTGAGCGATCTCGACGCACTGGCGGCGGAGATCAATGACGATGTTTCCGGTACCGGTGTCAGGGCGTACGTGAATGACGATGGCACCGCGCTTTATCTGGCCAGGGTGCCGCCGTCCGCCATGCCGATTACAGTGACGGAAACGCTCAACACCCTGAGCGGGACAGCGGAAGATGCGGATACCGCGGTCGGTTATTTCGGTGGCGCGGCGCTGCAGGGCGTCACGAATTCCTCCAGAAACTTTACCTTCGGCGGACCGGCCGACAGTTATGTCGTCCTGGACAGCAGCGACGCCACAGTGACGGCGGGCGCCTATTCCGACGGCGCCGCGATCCAGTTCAACGGCATCGAGGCCGTGGTGGGCGGCGACCCGAATACCGGCGACATCTTCACGATCGGGTCGAATGCGAACGGCGTGAGCGACAACCGCAATGCGCTCGCGCTCGCCGCGCTGCAGGACGCCCGTCTTCTGAATGGCGCTACCGCCTCATATCAGGATCTTTACGGCGGGCTGGTGGCGGATGTCGGCATCAAGACCCACCAGGCCGAGGTCACCGGAAAGGCCCAGGCCAGCATGCTGACCCAGGCGGTGGAGGCGCGTGAATCCCTGTCCGGTGTCAACCTGGACGAGGAGGCGGCCAATGTGCTGCGCTTTCAACAGGCCTATTCGGCTGCGGCGCAGGTCATCGCCGCGGCGAACAATATGTTCCAGGTTCTGATCGACTCGGTCCGGAGGTAACGATGCGCGTATCATCCAATCAAATCAACCTGATCGCGATGAACTCCATTCTCGATCAGCAGACCAAGGTGGCGCGCACGCAGGAGCAGTTGTCGTCGGGCAAGCGTATCCTGACCCCCTCGGACGATCCCTCCGGCGCTTCCGCGCTGATCGGCTACCGCCAGTCGCTGGATACCATCGCGCAATACCAGGAAAACATCACCAGCGCGCGTCAGCGCCTGCAGCGCGAGGAGTCCGTGCTTGGCTCCGCCGGAAACATCCTGGATCGCATCCGGGAACTCGCGCTGGAGGCGAACAATTCCGCCTTGTCGGCGGCGGATCGCCGGTTCATCGCGGTGGAGGTACGGCAGAATCTCGACGAGGTCATGACGCTCGCCAATGCGACGGATGCTAACGGAGAATATATCTTTGCCGGCTATCAGGGACGTGTCCAGCCATTCACCCGGAATTCTTCCAGCGAATACCTCTACAGCGGCGACAGCGGGCAGCGCTTCCTCCAGGTCGGTTCGACGCAGCAGGTCGCGACCGGGGATTCGGGCGACGATGTGTTCATGCGCATCCGTGCCGGAAATGGCACGTTCAATGTGAGCGCCGATCTCGCCAATCGTGGCAACGGGGTAATCGCCACGGGCAGTGTGACCAATCCCGCGGCGTATGATGGAGATGTCTATACCGTTTCCTTCCCGCATGCCACGACGGCGACGGGAGCCCTGTCATTCTCCGACGCCGTCGGTACGGACGATACGCTCGGCTATACCTTGAATATCAACGGAGTGAACGTGTATTCCGTTGCCGAGGGCGGAACGCCGGCTGCTTCGCTCGACGAGCTGGCGCAGCAGATCAATGACGATACCGGCGCCACTGGTGTGCGCGCGCTCGTCGATGACGGGATGCTCTATCTGGTGAGCACCGGGCCGACCAATGACCCGATCGAGGTCACCGAATCGATGAGCGGTGGCAGTGACGGCGACTCCGATACGGTTACCGGCTACTTCGGATCTGTGTTGACCGGCGCCACCGCCGCGAGCGCCGTGCTGAGTTATGACCCGGCGGACGCGACTCATTTCATCGTGGAGGACAGCAGTGGCAACATCGAGGCCAGCGGGGCCTACAGCAGCGGTGTGGAAATCGCGTTCAATGGTATCCAGACCACGCTGACGGGAACATCCCGGACGGGAGATGTGTTCACCGTGTCCCCCAGTGAGCATCAGGATCTGTTCACCACCGTCGAGAATCTGGCCCGGATGCTCGAGGGGGATATTTCCGGCGCCAATGCCAGCGGCGTGCTCGGAAATTCCGTCAATCAGTTCCTGTCGGACATTGACCAGGGCATGGAGAATCTGCGTTCCGTCCGGGCCCAGGTTGGTGCCCGCCTCAACCGCATCGATACCCAGGAAGAAATGAACGAGGCCGCCACCTTGCAGCTCGAGGCGGCCCGCTCCAGCATCGAGGATCTGGATTACACGACCGCGATCACCCGGCTCACCCAGCAGATGGTCGGGTTGCAGGCGGCACAGAAGGTATTCGTCCAGGTCCAGGGTCTGTCGCTGTTCAATTACCTCTGATTCCGCAGTTCCCGCCCACGTCCCGCCGCATCATCCCGCCGGGATGTCCCTCGCGCGCGCAGCTGCTTTTTGGCTCGTCTATTGCATCTGCTGATCAGATGAACCAGCAGCGACGAACGAAGGGGTGAGGTTATGAGTCTGGCGCGATCCATCGAACAGGCGCGGAGACATATCGACCGCGGCGAGATACAGGCCGCGGAGGAGATTACTGGACGTTTGCTCGGACAGGTCCGCGGCCGCGCTGAGGTACAATTCCTTGAGGGCTGCATCCATTACAAGAAGGGAGACTTCGCCGGAGCCATCGGTCTGTTCAGAAAGGTCGTCAAGAAATCTCCCGCCGATATCAATGCGCGCGTCAATCTCGGTGTGGCGCTCATCGACGCGGGTGAGATGGAAGAGGCGACCGGCCATTTGCGTCAGGCGCTCATGCGCAGGCCGGATCATTTCATCGCCTGGTACAACCTCGGTAACGCCTATCGTACGCTGGAACGCTACGAAGAGGCTCGCGAGGCCTATCTCCATGCCATTGACTGCCGGCCCGACTATTATCCTGCCCATAATAATCTGGGGGTTGTTTCCGCCAGGCTGGGGTATCTGGACGAGGCCGAGTCCGCGTATCGCCGCGCGCTTGAACTCCAGCCCGGGCCGGATGCGGCGGTCAATCTCCTGCATCTGCTCAAGCGTCATGACGCCGGACGCACCCATGCCTTCATGCATGAGGCGGCGGCGCGCTTCGATGATCCCGGGCTGTCTGCCTGCATCTTTCCCAATGCGATGAATCTGTGCGCCTGGCCGCTCGTCGGTCGTATCCGTGCGCGCGCCCTGGAGTACGCACGCGCAAGCGACAGCAAGGCTGGCGTACTGCAGGATCTCCTGTTGCCGCTCAATGCCTGCCCCGATGTCGACCCCCTCATGCAACTGGAGATCCACCGTAACTGGGCGCGGCGTATTGGCGGCAGTATTCCTGCGTTGTCCGCGCCAGCACCGGATACTGCCGGTGGCCGGCTCCGCGTCGCCTATCTGTCGGGGGACTTCACCGGCCATTCAGTCGGCCTGTTCGTGCGTCATGTTCTCACTACCCGTAACCGGGACGATTTCGAGATTCTGTGCTACTCGACCTCCGGCCAGAAAGATGACCTGACGCGCGAGATGGAGCGGCAGGTTGACGTCTTTGTCGACGTCTTCACGCTGGACGACACGGAGCTGGCGCGCCGGATACGCGCGGATGGTGTCCATCTGCTGGTGGATTTGGGCGGTCACACGCTGAATACGCGTGTCGAAGTTCTGCGCCATCGACCGGCGCCGGTGCAGGTGACATATCTGGGGTATCCGAACACGACGGGACTGGAGGAGACGGACTACCGGATCACGGACCGGTATGCGGAATCGGAGGAGGGTACGCGCTAC